>NZ_JAENDM010000014.1:0-107469 GCF_019375075.1 Escherichia sp. XD33 | reverse complement strand
AGTTCTTCGGGCTTACCAATATGGGCCAGAATTGCTGACCAGTTATCGTGAGAGTAATTCATCGGCACGTTAAATCATATCAGGCGTAATACCACAACCCTTAAGTTAGCGCTTATGGGATAATTCCCCGGTTTTTTTACGCCTGTTAATCAGCTAATGGCTGCGGGCGACCAATCAAATACCCTTGCAGATATTGCACCCCGAGCTTATGCAATAGCGCCTGCTGCTGTTGCGTCTCGACAAACTCCGCGACCACACTCAATGACTTCGCTTTCGCCAGATCGGTAATTGATCTCACAATCATCGCATCCAGCGTGTTCGTGACAATATCTTTCACAAAGACGCCATCAATTTTGATGATATCAGCCTGCAAACGCTTTAACCGTTCGTAGTTGGCATATCCGGTGCCAAAGTCATCAATCGCAATCCGGAAACCAAACTTATGCAGCTGCTCGATGTTGTACATGCTGCTTTCTGCGTTAGAAAACGCCTGCTCCTCGGTGATCTCAAGAATGACCGCCTGCGGGGAGATGTGATAACGCTTAAACAGACGAATAATCCGCCCGGCAATATTCTTTTGCAGCAGCGTGAGCGGCATTAAATTGACTGAAAAGCGCGGTCCTTTTTTGTCGCAAGGGTGTGTTGCCAGCCACTTCAACAAGGATTCCAGCACTTGCAAATCAAAACGCGCGCTAAGGTTAAACTGAGCAATAAGGGGCAGAAACTTATCCGGGGTCATAATGCCGCCGTCATATTTCAGTCGCGCGAGGATCTCATCATAACCTTCACCCTCTTTGTTGCGAATTGGCTGGGCGTAGAGCAGCAAATCACCCTGATCTAACGCCGTGCGAATGGTATTCAGCAATAGCACCTGTTTAGTGGTCTGCCCGGAAACCATCTCCTCTCTGCTATCCAGCGCCAGCACATGATGATGTGCGCAGGATTGCTCCGCCAGCCAGCTTAACTGCCCCAACAAGGGTTGCAGGGTTTCCTGATTTCCATCAAAACGCCCCCAGGCAGCACCATAGCCCATATCCAGCCCGGTATTGTTCCAGTGAATTTGCCGACTATTCAGGATGTTAACCATATGCTGGAGTCGCCCTTCCGTTTCCGGCCCGCTCAGCACTAACAGCAGTTCACTACCCGGCAATTGATACAACTTTTCGTTTTCCTGCATCAACGGCAGCAGCGTACGGCAAATTGAGCGGATACAGTGAACGCGCATCATTAAGCCGTAATGACGACTCATAAACTCAAGATTATCAATGCGCAGGCAGCAAAAACTCTTGCCCGCCTCTTGCTCCGGCGCTTGTTCCAACGCACGAAAGTTGGGTAGGAGCGTTAACGGATCTGTCAGCGCCTGCAAATGCCAGCGGCGATTAAGCCATTCACTGCGATGATAAATGCGCACCATATAGAGCAGGCAAACGCTAAAGGAAATCAGCACCGCAAGAATAAATGCCAGCGAATATTCGGTTTCCACCCCTTGCAAAAAGTTCTGGTTGTAATTCAGAAGGCAAAGCGTTGAAACAGCCCAGGTGAGATTTAAAAACGGATAGCGAAGCTTACCGACCCCGAGGGTAAAGATGATGAAGAAAACGGGTACCAGGTAACCGGCAATAAAGTCGTTTTCATAAGGTGTGCACAACAGAAGTAGCAGCACGCTTAACGCTGCCAGCCAGCTTAAGGTAAATGCGCGTTTCTCTTTGCCCAACGACGGAGCGATATCCCTGCGCCACAATATCTGCGCAAAGTGGGGACTTACAATCATGCGAGTGAGATAGTAGAAAAGCATGTTGTAAATCAGCACAGCGGTGAAAAGGCTTAGCAAATCAACGACCGTGAAAATGGCATCCGCATCGCCGAAAAAGGTGGATATCTTTAGCGGGAAATCAAAGAAGCTCCCCACAAGATACATGCTGCATTTGATGCCGATCGGCGTCACCAAACCAAGCCAGAACAGACGTTGCCAGACATATCGGCTGGTCAATCCATAACGCCAACGCGTCCCCAGCTGCCAGCGTAATATTGCGCAGGCACACAACACGACAAACGTCTGGCTACCGAGCATGACCGCAGTCTGTAAAAAAGAGAGATGAAAGTTCCACAGATTGGTGCAAAACATCCCGCATAAAACGGGAACGACACCGCGCCAGCCAAAGATAAACAAGATTGACAGCATTACGCACAGTGGCATCCACGCCAGAAAGATATAACTGGAATGGATAATGGCAAGTGGCGAAATAAAACGGGATAGCTGAATAAGTACCACGGTGAGCGTAAACGCTAGTGTGAATATCTTGATATTTTTTATCAGGTTATGCTCCACAAACATGAGTACACTACTCTCACTGATCGGGGTTTTCAGGCACACAAATAATAAGTTTATTCGCATCGCGAAGCAAACAGGGGGCCAGCCTGTTGCCGATTTTTCATCCAATGATGCTTTCACCAGGCGGCACTAACCCGGACGTAGACTGTATTACAAAAGCGGCAAAAAGCAGAGACAAAAAACCCCCGCTTTGCAGCGAGGGTTGGAAATTTGGTGGAGCTAAGCGGGATCGAACCGCTGACCTCTTGCATGCCATGCAAGCGCTCTCCCAGCTGAGCTATAGCCCCACGATGCGTTTACGTACCAAGTTTGCTGGGTGCAAAATTTGGTGGAGCTAAGCGGGATCGAACCGCTGACCTCTTGCATGCCATGCAAGCGCTCTCCCAGCTGAGCTATAGCCCCGTCACGTAAAGCTTGTCGAGTTGACGGGCGGCATCATATGAATTCCGCCCGAATGTGTCAACGGCAAATTGCAACGTGTAGTTTCAATCGCTGAAAAATCAGGCAAATGAACAATTTTGGAAAACCGCTCGCATTCAGTAGTTATTCATGTCACGGTTTCCTGTAAAGTGGTGTTATAAAATGAACTACTAATAGACCCACATACATTCAGGGAATTGTTATGTTCAAGGAGAGGATGACACCAGATGAACTTGCCAGACTGACCGGCTATAGCCGCCAGACCATTAATAAATGGGTACGCAAGGAAGGCTGGACAACGTCACCAAAACCTGGCGTCCAGGGTGGCAAAGCCCGACTGGTTCACGTCAATGAACAGGTTCGTGAATATATTCGCAATGCTGAACGTCCAGAAGGTCAGGGAGAAGCGCCTGCCCTTTCTGGTGATGCGCCGCTTGAAGTATTGCTGGTGACACTGGCGAAAGAGATGACGCCAGTTGAACAAAAACAGTTTACATCCTTGCTTCTGCGGGAAGGGATTATCGGATTGTTACAACGCTTAGGGATTCGCGATAGCAAATAATATGAAAAGATTACGCAATAAAATGACCACCGAAGAACTGGCTGAATGCCTCGGTGTGGCTAAACAAACTGTTAACCGTTGGATCAGAGAAAAAGGCTGGAAAACGGAAAAATTTCCCGGCGTGAAAGGCGGTCGTGCCAGACTTATTCTGGTCGATACGCAAGTTTGCGAGTTTATTCAGAACACGCCAGCCTTCCATAACACACCAATGTTGATGGAAGCTGAAGAGAGAATTGCTGAATACGCTCCTGGAGCACGCACCCCGGCGTATCGACAAATCATCAACGCGATAGATAATATGACAGACATTGAGCAGGAAAAAGTCGCGCAATTTTTGTCACGTGAAGGAATTCGCAATTTCCTCGCCCGTCTCGATATTGACGAATCAGCATAAATAAAAAACGGCAGGATATTATCTCCTGCCGTTTATCTTTTTACACGCTAATTACTGCTGATTTTCGCGTTCAGCAATAAAATCCAGCGCTTTGTTGATACGCTCGATACTGCGGGTCTTACCAATTGCGTGAACGGTAACATCCAGTGCTGGAGACTGCCCCGCACCGGTTACGGCGACACGCAGCGGCATACCAACTTTACCCATACCCACTTCCAGCTCATCCGCCGTCGCCTGAATAGCGTGATGAACGTTTTCAGCGGTCCAGTCAGTAATCGCGGCCAGTTTGTCACGAACCACTTCCAGCGGCTGACGCGCTACCGGACGCAGATGTTTTTTCGCGGCGTCGGCATCGAACTCAGCAAAATCTTCGTAGAAATAACGGCAGCTCTGTGCCATCTCTTTCAGCGTCTTGCAGCGTTCGCCCAGCAGTTTCACCAGATCAGCCAGCTGCGGGCCGTTACGGGTATCGATATTTTCCTGCTCAATGTGCCACTGTAAGTGAGTAGCAACATACTCCGGCGGCAGCGCGTTAATGTAGTGATGGTTCAGCCACAGCAGCTTGTCGGTGTTGAACGCACTGGCAGATTTGCTGACGGCATTCAAAGTGAAGTATTTGATCATCTCTTCACGAGTGAAGATTTCCTGATCGCCGTGGGACCAGCCCAGACGCACCAGATAGTTCAGCAGTGCTTCTGGCAAATAACCGTCATCACGATACTGCATTACGCTGACTGCCCCGTGACGTTTGGACAGTTTTTTACCGTCATCGCCATTGATCATAGAAACGTGCGCGTAAACCGGCACCGGCGCTTTCAGGGCCTTAAGAATGTTGATCTGGCGTGGCGTGTTGTTGATATGGTCTTCGCCACGGATAACGTGGGTGATTTCCATATCCCAGTCATCGACAACCACACAGAAGTTATAGGTTGGGGAACCATCGGTACGGCGGATAATAAGATCGTCCAGTTCCTGGTTGCTGAACTCGATCGGACCACGGATCTGATCGTCAAAAACAACAGAACCTTCCTGCGGGTTAGCAAAACGTACAACACACGGTTCATCATCAGCATGATGCTCATGGCTGTGGCGGCAGCGACCGTCATAACGCGGCTTCTCACCTTTCGCCATTTGCTCTTCGCGCAGCGCTTCCAGGCGCTCTTTAGAGCAATAGCATTTATAAGCAGTGCCCTCTTCCAGCATCTGATCGATCACCGCGTTGTAGCGATCAAAACGTTTGGTCTGGTAGTACGGACCTTCATCCCACTCCAGGCTCAGCCAGTTCATGCCATCCATAATGGCTTCGATAGCTTCCGGCGTGGAACGCTCAAGATCGGTGTCTTCAATACGCAGCACGAACTCACCGCCGTGGTTACGTGCAAAAAGCCAGGAGTAAAGAGCAGTACGCGCGCCGCCAACGTGCAGATAGCCTGTTGGGCTTGGCGCGAAGCGAGTTTTGATTTTCATGAAATGGCCTTACGTTTAGAAAGATGCCGACAACCGGCAAATCCTGGAAAAATTAAGTGGGCGATATTCTATCACTCCCGCCTGATTCCTCAATGTAGTTCGGGTTTCTACCTTACGCATTCTTGTTTTCGTTGACAAATTGCGCAACACGGTCTGTTTTGCGATCATCTTGCTTAAATTTACGACGAACGAACAATTTCTTTAGAAAATGCGTTGACTCATTTTGAACTCTCCCTATAATGCGACTCCACACAGCGGGGGTGATTAGCTCAGCTGGGAGAGCACCTCCCTTACAAGGAGGGGGTCGGCGGTTCGATCCCGTCATCACCCACCAACTACTTTATGTAGTCTCCGCCGTGTAGCAAGAAATTGAGAAGTGGGTGATTAGCTCAGCTGGGAGAGCACCTCCCTTACAAGGAGGGGGTCGGCGGTTCGATCCCGTCATCACCCACCACTTTCTCGCCAGCTAAATTTCTTGTAAAAATGTGAAGTACCGAAGTGGGTGATTAGCTCAGCTGGGAGAGCACCTCCCTTACAAGGAGGGGGTCGGCGGTTCGATCCCGTCATCACCCACCACTTCGGGTCGTTAGCTCAGTTGGTAGAGCAGTTGACTTTTAATCAATTGGTCGCAGGTTCGAATCCTGCACGACCCACCAATGTAAAAAAGCGCCCTAAAGGCGCTTTTTTACTATCTGCGATACTCAAAGATTCGAACCTGCAGCAGGTTTGAGTTGAGCGCAGCGAAACAACGGAGCCGCTCGCGGCGACGGCCCGAAGGGCGAGCGAAGCGAGTCATCCTGCACGACCCACCAATGTAAAAAAGCGCCCTAAAGGCGCTTTTTTGCTATCTGCGATTTGCGAAATTGCCTGATGCGCTTCACTTAGCAGACTACTATTTCCGGCAATTCCTGTCTCCTCACCTACTGTGTCAATGCAGCCAACAGCTTAACCATCGCGGGCGTCACCTGCTGTGTTTCATAAACAATATATAAATCTGCAGGGATGCGCTGTTTGAGCGGACGGAAAATGACACCTGGCCAGTTCATTTGTGCGTAGCTGTCCGCTATCAATGTGATACCAATGCCCATACTGACCATAGCGAGTACCGTTTGCGGTTCATTAACTTCGCGAATAACAACCGGTGAAAATCCCACCTGCTGGCAAACTCGCTGCAAAAAATCCCAGTCAGTGTAAACGGGCGGCATTGTAACAAAATACTCATCACGTAGCGCTTCCAGCGGGACGGTGGAAAATGATGAGAGATGATGCTCTTCAGGCATCGCCACCAGAAACGCCGATTCATGCAACCGTAAGCTGGTAAAACCAGTCGGTGGTTCTGTCGCCATTCGCCAGATCCCGGCATCAAGTTCGCGGCGTTCCAGCAAGGCCATTTGCATCGCGGGCATCTTTTCGCGAAAAAGAACGTCAACGTTAGGATTTTCCCTGAGGAATCGCCGCATAACCGGGCGCATCCGTCCCCACATTGCCGTTCCCACTACGCCGAGTTCAATCCGCCCTGCTTCTCCCCGACCTATTTGTTCAATCCGAGCCAATACATTATTAGCATTCACCAGCAATCGACGCGATTCTTCCATCAAGATTTTGCCCGCGTGTGTCAGTACGACGCTGCGCGAATGGCGAATAAAAAGCTGCGTGCCGAGTTGATTTTCCAGCTCTTTAATATGAATGCTGAGCGGAGGCTGAGACATATTTAAACGCGCTGCTGCGCGGCCAAAATGCAACTCTTCCGCTACGGCAAGAAAATAACGGAGCAACTTAAGATCTGTTCTGTATACGCGTTCCATAATTAAGTGCTCCATATAATAAATACATCGTATTAAATTATCATGGCATAAAGTATTTCACCACCAGATATCCGACATACATAAACACAATGGATAATATACCCGGTAATACATTTGGTACAGGAATAGGCAAGCGCACGATTGTAAACAAAGCACCAATACCAAAACCAACGCCGGAAGAAAATAAAATATCTTTCACTAATTAACCTTTATCATAAAAGCAGCTCTGAAGAGCAGAGCCGCGAATCCTTTTAATGAGTCACCGCTCGATGCTTTATCTTTTCAGGGTCATGATTATATTTAAACCCAAAGAAAAATATCACTGCGAGAAAAAGAGCATATCCTGCAAACACCAGCCAGATAGTTTGCCAGTCTTTTACGCCATCCACCGAAAAGTAATCTACTGCCATGCCACTCAGAATCGAGCCAACCCATGCGCCGACACCATTTACCATGGTCATAAAGAGCCCCTGCGCGCTGGCACGAATGCTGGAATCAACTTCCTGTTCGACAAATACCGAACCAGAAATATTGAAGAAATCGAATGCACAGCCATAAACAATCATCGACAGCAGCAGCAAAATAAATCCGGTTGTTGACGGATCGCCATAGGCGAAGAAGCCAAAGCGCAGCGTCCAGGCCACCATACTCATCAGCATGACGGTTTTAATGCCAAATCGCTTTAAAAAGAATGGGATAGTCAGTATAAAGCCCACTTCTGCCATCTGTGAAACTGACAGTAAAATGGAGGGATATTTCACCACAAAACTGTCAGCAAACTCCGGGTTACGGGCGAAATCATGTAGGAACGGATTACCAAAAACGTTGGTAATTTGCAGTACCGCACCCAGCATCATGGCAAAGAGGAAAAAGATGGCCATGCGTGGATTTTTAAACAGCACGAAGGCATCCAGACCCAGCTTGCTGGCAAGCGATGTGGTCGCTTTTTTCTCCGCAACCGGAATCTTCGGCAAAGTCAGCGCATAAGCCGACAGCAGCAATGACGCACCGGACGCGATATACAGCTGCAGACTACTCAATTCCAGATGCAGCAGGCTTACTGCCCACATCGCGACAATGAACCCCACCGTACCAAAAACGCGAATGGGCGGGAAAGCGGTCACCGGGTCAAGCCCTGCCTGGGCAAGACAGGAATAAGAGACGCTGTTCGATAACGCAATAGTCGGCATAAACGCCATCGCATTGACTAACATCACCCAAAACATCATATCCGGATCAGTTACGGATGCCGCATAAAAAAGTACGCCCGCACACACCAGGTGACACAGCATGTATGCACGTTCTGCGCGCAGCCATTTGTCTGCGATGATCCCCATTATACCAGGCATAATAATCGCGGCGATCCCTTTGGAACTGTAAACCATGCCAACATTAGCGCCGGTGAAATGAAGAGTATTAATCATGTAAGAGCCGAGGGTAACCAGCCAGCTCCCCCAGATAAAATATTGCAAAAAGGACATTACCTTTAAGCGCATCGCGATGCTCATAATCGTTTCCTTGTCGCATCATTTGGCCTCACCCGCGAGGCCGTTTCTTATTGTTTTTCTCAGGCAATTTTGCGCAGAAAGCCACAAATAAGGTTGATGAAGTTCTGCTTAGAGAGCTCCGCAGCCGCCAGCGTTTGCGCATGTGACAATTTCACATCGCTTAAACCTTCCGCCATATTGGTAATCGCAGAGACCGCAACGACTTTAAGGTCGCAATGGCGAGCTGAAATAACCTCAGGCACCACAGACATACCAACAACATCCCCACCAATAATTTGCATCATGCGAATTTCCGCCGCAGTCTCGAAATTCGGCCCCGGATACGAGACGAACACGCCCTCCGTCAGAGGGAAACCCTCTTCTTTCGCCACTTTTTGTAACAGTGCGCGGTATTCCGCATCGTAGGCATTTGCCAGTGAGAAGAAGCGCTCTCCAAAACGATCATCGTTAAGACCCACCATCGGCGTACCGGGCATGGTGTTGATATGATCTTTCAATGCGACCAGGCTGCCTGCCCCCACTTCCGGACGCAGCGAGCCTGCCGCATTGGTGCAGAACAGTAGCTCGCAGCCCAGCAGCTTAAAGGTACGAATTGCGTCAGTCATAATGGTCATTCCACGACCTTCGTAGAAATGTCCGCGACCTTTCATACATACCACCGGTACGCCCTGGAGATGGCCCAGCACTAACTCCCCCGCATGACCATGTACCGTACTTACCGGGAAGCCCGGCAGCTTTTCGTAGGAAATTGCGACAGCGTTCTCAATCTGATCGGCCAGCGCGCCGAGCCCGGAACCTAAAATAAAGGCCACTCGTGGCGTGAAATCAGGTTTATAAGTCTTGATAATATCTATGCAAAACAGCGGGTTATGAGAAAATTGAACCTGAGACATACATATCCTTTTTCTGTAGGGTGGAATCTAACGCCTTTTTATAGCGAGGTTGTCCCGGCTCTTACCAATACACTTTTCTCACGCATTCAATAGCGATTCGATATCGATGGATTTATATCTTTTCTCTATTAATCCACGGTAAAAACTGTATTGGCGATATTAATTCCTTTGCATTAACAATATGTCGTTTTTAGCAAACCACTTTATTAAGCAATCTACTAATAACGATCGGCATAGGGAATTATGCTATGAAAAAACATCTTTTAACTCTGACACTTTCCTCTATATTAGCGATACCTGTTGTATCTCATGCAGAATTTAAAGGCGGTTTTGCAGATATCGGCGTGCATTATCTGGACTGGACCAGCCGGACTACCGAAAAATCGTCGACCAAATCACACAAAGATGATTTTGGTTATCTTGAATTTGAAGGTGGCGCTAACTTTAGTTGGGGAGAAATGTACGGGTTCTTCGACTGGGAAAACTTCTATAACGGTCGCCATAATAAACCAGGTAGCGAGCAGCGTTATACCTTTAAAAATACCAACCGTATTTACCTGGGTGACACCGGATTTAATCTCTACTTGCATGCGTATGGCACCTACGGTTCTGCGAATCGCGTGAATTTCCACGACGATATGTTCCTGTACGGTATCGGCTACAATTTCACCGGCAGCGGTTGGTGGTTCAAACCGTTCTTTGCTAAGCGTTATACAGATCAAACCTATTACACTGGCGACAACGGCTATGTCGCCGGCTGGGTTGCAGGTTACAACTTTATGCTGGGCAGCGAGAAATTCACTCTTACCAACTGGAACGAGTACGAGTTTGACCGTGACGCTACCTATGCAGCGGGTAATGGCGGTAAAGAAGGGCTGAATGGCGCAGTTGCACTGTGGTGGAATGCAACATCACACATTACTACGGGGATTCAGTATCGATATGCGGATGACAAACTGGGCGAAGATTTTTACCAGGATGCGATAATCTACTCCATCAAATTTAACTTCTGATTGATTACTGCCGGGGCTCCCGGCAGTATGAATTCACTCTATATCTGATACAACGGATCCCCTTCCCGCCCAGCCATTAGCGCATTGCCCTGGTCTCGTACCACGTCCCATAAAGCTTCAGCGGCGGTGGAAAGTGAACGGTTCTTCCTGCGCACCAGCATCAACTGGCGTTCAACAACCGGCGTAATGCGCTTTACCACCAGTGGGCTACCTTCAGGCAATGGTAGCGCCAGTGCGGGAAGAATACTGATGCCGATGCCTGCGGCTACCATCGGGAACAGCGTCGCCGGATGTCCAATCTCCTGCACAATATTCGCCTGAATACCATTGCGCGCCAGCGCTGCGTCAATCAGCGGTCGGCTGCCTGACGCGTAATCCTGCAACACCAATTTCGCTCCCTGTAATGCCTGCCAGGGTACATAATCTTCCACGGCCAAAGCGCTATCGCGATGGCAAAGCAGAAAGAAAGGCTCGGAAAGAATCGCTTCACATTGCAGATCGCCCACTGGGCCTGGATCGATGACGATGCCAAAATCGACATCTCCCTGGCGAATACTTTCCATTACCCACTGCTGCGGACGATCGTGCAGGACAAACTGAATATCTGGATAGCGGCGATGGCTTTCAGCAATGCATTGCGGAATAAGATGCGCGGAAATGGTCTGGCTGGCAGCGACCCGAACTTTTCCGCTCAGTTGTTGCCCCATACGCCCGGTATCGCGCAACGTGCTGTTCAGTTCATCCAGCAGTCGCTCAAGACGCAAAGCCAGCTGCTGCCCTGCATCTGTAAGCACCACTTCACGCGTGGTTCTGTCCAGCAGGCGAACACCAGTATGATTTTCCAGTTCCTTCACACTGTGACTCACTGCCGACTGGCTCAGGCCGATACGCTCTCCTGCACGACTAAAACTTTTCTCCTGCGCTACTGTGACGAAAACCTTTAATTGTTTTAAAGAATAATTCATCTGTTTTCTTCATGAATGGATGCAATAAATCAATTTTATTTCTCAAACTGGAAGAAGCACAATAGAACCATCGATCATCTGGAGTCTTTATGAAACTTTTTCGTATCCTCGATCCTTTCACCTTAACCCTGATCACGGTGGTGTTGCTGGCCTCTTTCTTTCCGGCCAGAGGCGATTTCGTTCCCTTCTTTGAAAATCTGACCACCGCAGCTATTGCCCTGCTGTTCTTTATGCACGGCGCGAAGTTGTCGCGTGAGGCGATTATTGCTGGCGGTGGTCACTGGCGACTGCATTTGTGGGTAATGTGCAGCACCTTCGTGCTGTTTCCGATTCTGGGTGTACTGTTTGCCTGGTGGAAACCGGTAAATGTCGACCCGATGCTCTACTCCGGTTTTCTCTACTTGTGCATTCTCCCGGCTACCGTGCAGTCTGCAATCGCCTTCACGTCAATGGCGGGCGGTAACGTCGCGGCAGCGGTTTGTTCTGCGTCGGCATCCAGCCTGCTGGGGATTTTCCTTTCACCATTGCTGGTTGGTCTGGTGATGAATGTTCACGGTGCAGGGGGCAGCCTTGAGCAGGTCGGTAAAATTATGCTGCAACTGCTGCTGCCGTTTGTGTTGGGGCATCTTTCCCGGCCGTGGATTGGTGACTGGGTGTCGCGCAATAAAAAATGGATTGCGAAAACTGACCAGACGTCCATTCTGTTGGTGGTTTATACAGCGTTCAGCGAAGCCGTCGTTAATGGTATCTGGCATAAAGTTGGCTGGGGATCATTGCTGTTTATCGTGGTGGTCAGCTGCGTTCTTCTGGCTATCGTGATTGTAGTTAACGTCTTTATGGCACGCCGACTGAGCTTCAATAAGGCAGATGAAATTACTATCGTCTTTTGTGGTTCGAAAAAGAGTCTGGCAAATGGCATCCCGATGGCAAACATTCTGTTCCCCACATCGGTGATCGGTATGATGGTGCTGCCCCTGATGATTTTCCATCAGATCCAATTGATGGTCTGTGCGGTGCTGGCGCGTCGATACAAACGCCAGACCGAACAGTTACAGGCGCAGCAGGAAAGCAGCGCCGATAAAGCTTAAAGCGGACGCTTCAGGGGCTGGACCAGTTGCGTCAGCCCCTCGGTTTTAATCAGCAGCGTGATTTGCATTAGCTCACCGAGCTTCCCTGCCGGGAACTCATCTTTGCGGGCAAACCACAGCAGATACTCCTCCGGCAGGTCGATTAAGCGACGCCCTTTGTATTTGCCAAACGGCATTATCGTATTGGCTATTTCAATCAGCTGCTCTTTTTCCATCTCAGCTACCCAGCAAACGCAGCATTTCCGCTTCGTCGATGACTTCAATGCCCAGTTCCTGCGCCTTCGCCAGTTTAGATCCTGCAGCTTCACCCGCTATCACCAGATCGGTTTTCTTCGACACGCTGCCCGCGACTTTCGCGCCCAGTTCGACCAGTCGAGCTTTAGCGTCATCACGCGACATCTGGCTTAAGCTGCCCGTAAGCACCACGGTTTTACCAGCAAACGGGCTGTCAATCTCTTCCGCGTTGATAACGATCGGCGCAGGCCAGTGAACACCTTCCGCCAACAGCTCGCTGATGACATTGCGGTTGCTTTCTTCGGCAAAGAAGTTGTGAACGTGGGATGCAACGACAATGCCAACATCAGGCACCTTTTGCAGCTCTTCAATCGAAGCGGCTTCCAGCGCTTCCAGCGTGCCGAAATATGCCGCCAGACCTGCTGCGGTGGCCTCGCCGACTTCACGGATGCCAAGTGCATAGAGGAAGCGAGCAAAGGTGGTTTCTTTCGCTTTTTCCAGCGCGTTAACCACGTTTTGTGCCGATTTTGGCCCCATACGCTCCAGTCCGGTCAGTTTGCCTGCGGTGAGTTTGAACAGATCTGCCGGAGTATGGACATATTCTTTTTCAACCAGCTGATCGATGATTTTGTCGCCCATTCCGTCAACATCCATCGCACGGCGGGAAACAAAGTGTTTCAGCGACTCTTTACGCTGCGCACCGCAAATCAGGCCACCGGTACAGCGGGCAACCGCTTCACCTTCCACACGCTCAACGTCAGAACCACATACCGGACAATGCGTCGGGAATACAACCTCACGGGTATCTTCCGGGCGTTCAGAAAGCACGACGTTAACCACCTGCGGGATCACGTCGCCAGCGCGGCGAATCACCACTTTATCGCCAATGCGTAAACCAAGACGTTCGATTTCATCCGCATTGTGTAAGGTTGCGTTACTCACCAGCACGCCTGCAACATGGACAGGTTCCAGACGCGCAACAGGCGTAATCGCGCCAGTACGCCCAACCTGAAACTCGACGTCACGCACAAAGGTCATCTGCTCCTGCGCCGGGAATTTAAACGCTACCGCCCAGCGCGGGGCACGCGCGACAAAGCCAAGCTGCTCCTGCTGTGCCAGTGAGTTGACCTTAATCACCACGCCGTCGATATCAAAGCCCAGCGTCGGGCGGTCTTCTTCCACTTTGTGATAGAACGCCAGCACTTCTTCCGCCGATTCACAAAGCGTTACCCGATCGCTGACCGGCAACCCCCACTTTTTAAATTGCAGTAAACGGCCAAGATGAGTATCCGGCAGCTCGCCACCTTCCAGAACACCAACGCCATAGCAGAAAAAAGTGAGCGGTCGCTTCGCTGTAATACGCGGATCAAGCTGACGCAGTGAACCAGCTGCCGCATTACGTGGGTTAGCAAACACTTTCCCGCCCGTGCGTCGCGCATCTTCGTTAATCTTTTCGAACCCCGCCTGCGGCAGGAACACTTCACCACGCACTTCCAGACGCGCCGGGATATTCTCTCCGTGCAGCTTCAGCGGAATGGCGCGAATAGTACGCACATTAGACGTGATATCTTCCCCGGTGGTGCCATCGCCACGGGTCGCGGCACTGACTAAAACGCCATTTTCATACAGAATACTGACGGCAAGACCATCCAGCTTCAGCTCACAGCACCAGGTGACTTTCTCGTTGTTTTTCAGACGGTCCTGCACACGTTTGTTGAAAGCAAGAAAGCTTTCTTCATCAAAAACGTTATCCAGTGACAGCATTGGTACTTCATGGCGTATCTGGCTGAAAGCCGCCAGCGGCGCAGCGCCTACACGTTGAGTAGGCGAATCAGGCGTAATCAGTTCTGGATGTTTGGTTTCCAGCTCGCGCAGTTCGCGCATCAGCCTGTCGTATTCAGCGTCGGGAATTTCCGGCGCATCCATCACATGATAAAGATATTCATGATGGCGAAGCGTCGTTCGCAGTTCTGTCAGTTGTTGTTCGATTGATTCCATATCGCACCATCAATGCTAAAAACCCCCGACAAGCGGGGGTTCGAAGAGGAGTTAATTTGCCTTAAGTGTATCAGGCGTTGGCGTCTTTGACTTCGCGGATGATGTCCTGGTACTCGCGCAATTTCTGCGGAGTCATCATACGGCGCTGATCGTCAAGCACGACACCGCCCACTTCATCGGCAATATGCTGCGCAGATTGCAGCATCAGCTTGAAGTTCTGCAGCTCGTCACCGTAAGACGGTACCTGCATAAAGATAGTGACACCCGGAGTAGTGAAATCCTTCATTTCAGGATCAAAGGTTCCCGGTTTCACCATATTCGCTAGGCTGAATAACGCCGGGCCGCTGCCATCCGGGCTAAGATGACGATGGTAAATATTCATATCGCCAAAAATGAAGCCCGCTTGTTGAATGCTGTTAAGAAGCAGTTCACCGTTTAGCTCGCTACCGTGATGCGCCGCGACGTTCATGATAATCACCGCTTCTTTGCGCTTCGGTTTATCCATAACTGGAGCAGGTTCCGCTACAGGCTCAGGCTGTGGTGCCGCTACGGGTTCTGCAGGCTGGAAAGCCTGTTGTGCCGGTTGCGGTGCTGAATGCACAGGCTGCGGCGCTGGCGCGACCTGTGGCGAAACTGGCTGCTGCAACGGCTGTTCAGGCTGCGGCTGATAGGCAGGCTGCTGCACCGGCTGCGCTGGATGCGGAGCATGTTGCGGCGGTACCTGCGCTTCAGGCAGCTGCTGGACCGGTTGACGCGGCTGCGCAGACGCATAAGGCGGTTGGTACTGGTGTTGCGGCGACGGACGAGCAGCCTCATGCTCCTGAGCGTTAGCCGGGGCATGATTCACGCGGTGAACACGAACCTCACCAACGCCCTCATCATCTTCGACATCCTCGTCATAAGAATCGTCGTCACGTTTTGACTTCATTCGTTTTAATGGCCGATCGCGGAACATAGAAGATCGTTCTTTACGGCTGGTCCAGAAACCATGTACCAGTAAAGCGATTATGGCGATCGCGCCAACAATGATTAATATCAGACGCAAATCCTGCATCATTATATTCTCTGTTGTTCTAACACCTTGCCACCACGGCAAACATTTACTCACTAAGAGTATTTGCCGATTACCTCAAGTGCAAGTGCACTATTAACTTTCACAGCACAAAGATAGATGAAATCGTGCTTTTTGCTGTTTTTTCGAACATATCCTAACTGTCCATTGCGCAATTACCCGGTAAAATACGCAGAATTTTCCTGGGATTGGTCAAAAGGAGCTCATCCTGATTATGATTTCATCATTCACATCTGCCCCACGCAGCGGTTTTTACTATTTTGCGCAAGGCTGGAAGCTCGTCTCGCAACCTGGGATTCGGCGTTTCGTTATTTTACCGCTGCTGGTCAATATTTTGTTGATGGGGGGCGCATTCTGGTGGCTCTTTACACAGCTCGATGTCTGGATCCCGACTCTCATGAGTTACGTTCCGGACTGGCTACAATGGCTGAGTTATCTGTTGTGGCCTCTGGCTGTCATCTCTGTGCTGTTAGTGTTTGGCTATTTCTTCTCCACGATTGCTAACTGGATTGCCGCTCCGTTTAACGGTTTATTGGCTGAACAACTGGAAGCACGATTGACTGGCGCTACACCGCCAGATACCGGGATTTTCGGTATCATGAAAGATGTGCCGCGAATCATGAAACGCGAATGGCAAAAATTTGCCTGGTATCTGCCGCGCGCAATTGTATTACTAATTCTTTACTTCATCCCTGGTATTGGGCAAACCGTCGCGCCGGTACTGTGGTTCCTGTTTAGCGCCTGGATGTTAGCCATCCAGTATTGCGATTACCCCTTCGATAACCACAAAGTGCCGTTTAAAGAGATGCGCACCGCCCTGCGCACACGCAAAATCACCAATATGCAGTTTGGTGCTTTAACCAGCCTGTTTACGATGATCCCGCTGCTTAATCTGTTCATCATGCCCGTTGCCGTTTGTGGCGCGACGGCGATGTGGGTCGATTGCTATCGCGATAAACACGCGATGTGGCGGTAACAATCTACCGGTTATTTTGTAAACCGTTTGTGTGAAACAGGGGTGGCTTATGCCGCCCCTTATTCCATCTTGCATGTCATTATTTCCCTTCTGTATATAGATATGCTAAATCCTTACTTCCGCATATTCTCTGAGCGGGTATGCTACCTGTTGTATCCCAATTTCATACAGTTAAGGACAGGCCATGAGTAAGATTTTTGAAGATAACTCGCTGACTATCGGTCACACGCCGCTGGTTCGCCTGAATCGCATCGGTAACGGACGCATTCTGGCGAAGGTGGAATCTCGTAACCCCAGCTTCAGCGTTAAGTGCCGTATCGGTGCCAACATGATTTGGGATGCCGAAAAGCGCGGCGTGCTGAAACCAGGCGTTGAACTGGTTGAACCGACCAGCGGTAATACCGGGATTGCACTGGCCTATGTAGCTGCCGCTCGCGGTTACAAACTCACCCTGACCATGCCAGAAACCATGAGTATTGAACGCCGCAAGCTGCTGAAAGCGTTAGGTGCAAACCTGGTGCTGACGGAAGGTGCTAAAGGCATGAAAGGCGCAATCCAAAAAGCAGAAGAAATTGTCGCCAGCAATCCAGAGAAATACCTGCTGCTGCAACAATTCAGCAATCCGGCAAACCCTGAAATTCACGAAAAGACCACCGGTCCGGAGATATGGGAAGATACCGACGGTCAGGTTGATGTATTTATTGCTGGCGTTGGGACTGGCGGTACGCTGACTGGCGTCAGCCGCTACATTAAAGGCACCAAAGGCAAGACCGATCTTATCTCTGTCGCCGTTGAGCCAACCGATTCTCCAGTTATCGCCCAGGCGCTGGCAGGTGAAGAGATTAAACCTGGCCCGCATAAAATTCAGGGTATTGGCGCTGGTTTTATCCCGGCTAACCTCGATCTCAAGCTGGTCGATAAAGTCATTGGCATCACCAATGAAGAAGCGATTTCTACCGCGCGTCGTCTGATGGAAGAAGAAGGTATTCTTGCAGGTATCTCTTCTGGAGCAGCTGTTGCCGCGGCGTTGAAACTACAAGAAGATGAAAGCTTTACCAACAAGAATATTGTGGTTATTCTACCATCATCGGGTGAGCGTTATTTAAGCACCGCATTGTTTGCCGATCTCTTCACTGAGAAAGAATTGCAACAGTAATGCCAGCTTGTTAAAAATGCGTAAAAAAGCACCTTTTTAGGTGCTTTTTTGTGGCCTGCTTCAAACTTTCGCCCCTCCTGGCATTGATTCAGCCTGTCGGAACTGGTATTTAACCAGACTAATTATTTTGATGCGCGAAATTAATCGTTACAGGAAAAGCCAAAGCTGAATCGATTTTATGATTTGGTTCAATTCTTCCTTTAGCGGCATAATGTTTAATGACGTACGAAACGTCAGCGGTCAACACCCGCCAGCAATGGACTGTATTGCGCTCTTCGTGCGTCGCGTCTGTTAAAAACTGGCGCTAACAATACAGGCTAAAGTCGAACCGCCAGGCTAGACTTTAGTTCCACAACACTAAACCTATAAGTTGGGGAAATACAATGTTCCAGCAAGAAGTTACCATTACCGCTCCGAACGGTCTGCACACCCGCCCTGCTGCCCAGTTTGTAAAAGAAGCTAAGGGCTTCACTTCTGAAATTACTGTGACTTCCAACGGCAAAAGCGCCAGCGCGAAAAGCCTGTTTAAACTGCAGACTCTGGGCCTGACTCAAGGTACCGTTGTGACTATCTCCGCAGAAGGCGAAGACGAGCAGAAAGCGGTTGAACATCTGGTTAAACTGATGGCGGAACTCGAGTAATTTCCCGGGTTCTTTTAAAAATCAGTCACAAGTAAGGTAGGGTTATGATTTCAGGCATTTTAGCATCCCCGGGTATCGCTTTCGGTAAAGCTCTGCTTCTGAAAGAAGACGAAATTGTCATTGACCGGAAAAAAATTTCTGCCGACCAGGTTGATCAGGAAGTTGAACGTTTTCTGAGCGGTCGTGCCAAGGCATCAGCCCAGCTGGAAACGATCAAAACGAAAGCTGGTGAAACGTTCGGTGAAGAAAAAGAAGCCATCTTTGAAGGGCATATTATGCTGCTCGAAGATGAGGAGCTGGAGCAGGAAATCATAGCCCTGATTAAAGATAAGCACATGACAGCTGACGCAGCTGCTCATGAAGTTATCGAAGGTCAGGCTTCTGCCCTGGAAGAGCTGGATGATGAATACCTGAAAGAACGTGCGGCTGACGTACGTGATATCGGTAAGCGCCTGCTGCGCAACATCCTGGGCCTGAAGATTATCGACCTGAGCGCCATTCAGGATGAAGTCATTCTGGTTGCCGCTGACCTGACGCCGTCCGAAACCGCACAGCTGAACCTGAAGAAGGTGCTGGGTTTCATCACCGACGCGGGTGGCCGTACTTCCCACACCTCTATCATGGCGCGTTCTCTGGAACTACCTGCTATCGTGGGTACCGGTAGCGTCACCTCTCAGGTGAAAAATGACGACTATCTGATTCTGGATGCCGTAAATAATCAGGTTTACGTCAATCCAACCAACGAAGTTATTGATAAAATGCGCGCTGTTCAGGAGCAAGTGGCTTCTGAAAAAGCAGAGCTTGCTAAACTGAAAGATCTGCCAGCTATTACGCTGGACGGTCACCAGGTAGAAGTATGCGCTAACATTGGTACGGTTCGTGACGTTGAAGGTGCAGAGCGTAACGGCGCTGAAGGCGTTGGTCTGTATCGTACTGAGTTCCTGTTCATGGACCGCGACGCACTGCCCACTGAAGAAGAACAGTTTGCTGCTTACAAAGCAGTGGCTGAAGCGTGTGGCTCGCAAGCGGTTATCGTTCGTACCATGGACATCGGCGGCGACAAAGAGCTGCCATACATGAACTTCCCGAAAGAAGAGAACCCGTTCCTCGGCTGGCGCGCTATCCGTATCGCGATGGATCGTAGAGAGATCCTGCGCGATCAGCTCCGCGCTATCCTGCGTGCCTCGGCTTTCGGTAAATTGCGCATTATGTTCCCGATGATCATCTCTGTTGAAGAAGTGCGTGCACTGCGCAAAGAGATCGAAATCTACAAACAGGAACTGCGCGACGAAGGTAAAGCGTTTGACGAGTCAATTGAAATCGGCGTAATGGTGGAAACACCGGCTGCCGCAACAATTGCACGTCATTTAGCCAAAGAAGTTGATTTCTTTAGTATCGGCACCAATGATTTAACGCAGTACACTCTGGCAGTTGACCGTGGTAATGATATGATTTCACACCTTTACCAGCCAATGTCACCGTCCGTGCTGAACTTGATCAAGCAAGTTATTGATGCTTCTCATGCTGAAGGCAAATGGACTGGCATGTGTGGTGAGCTTGCTGGCGATGAACGTGCTACACTTCTGTTGCTGGGGATGGGTCTGGACGAATTCTCTATGAGCGCCATTTCTATCCCGCGCATTAAGAAGATTATCCGTAACACGAACTTCGAAGATGCGAAGGTGTTAGCAGAGCAGGCTCTTGCTCAACCGACAACGGACGAGTTAATGACGCTGGTTAACAAGTTCATTGAAGAAAAAACAATCTGCTAATCCACGAGATGCGGCCCAATTTACTGCTTAGGAGAAGATCATGGGTTTGTTCGATAAACTGAAATCTCTGGTTTCCGACGACAAGAAGGATACCGGAACTATTGAGATCATTGCTCCGCTCTCTGGCGAGATCGTCAATATCGAAGACGTGCCGGATGTCGTTTTTGCGGAAAAAATCGTTGGTGATGGTATTGCTATCAAACCAACGGGTAACAAAATGGTCGCGCCAGTAGACGGCACCATTGGTAAAATCTTTGAAACCAACCACGCATTCTCTATCGAATCTGATAGCGGCGTTGAACTGTTCGTCCACTTCGGTATCGACACCGTTGAACTGAAAGGCGAAGGCTTCAAGCGTATTGCTGAAGAAGGTCAGCGCGTGAAAGTTGGCGATACTGTCATTGAATTTGATCTGCCGCTGCTGGAAGAGAAAGCCAAGTCTACCCTGACTCCGGTTGTTATCTCCAACATGGACGAAATCAAAGAACTGATCAAACTGTCCGGTAGCGTAACCGTGGGTGAAACCCCGGTTATCCGCATCAAGAAGTAATTCTTGCCGCAGTGAAAAATGGCGCCCATCGGCGCCATTTTTTTATGCTTCCGCCAGCGGCGGCAAAATCAATTCATCGCTCTCATGCTGCTGGGTGTAGCGCATCACTTCCAGTACGCGCAACCCCGCTCGGTGCACTGCATCGGTTAACGCCTTCCCTTTCAGCAAGCCACTGATGAGCTGAGCACAAAACAGGTCGCCAGTCCCTTTCAGGTCGGTTTTTACCCGTGAATGGGAAATGACATTCACGCTGTCGGCAGTGACCACCACAACCTGCATCTCCTGATTTTCTTCATTACCGGAGGCGCTGGTAACCACCACCCATTTTAATGTGTCTGAAAGCAGACTTTTTGCGGCAGCAATGGCACTGTCGAGATCGCGGCAATTTTTACCGGTCAGGATTTCCAACTCAAAGATATTGGGGGTAATTCCCTGCGCCAGCGGCAGTAAATATTGTCGATACGCTTCGGGAAGGTCAGGTTTGACATAAATTCCGCTATCAATATCGCCAATCACCGGATCGACCATGATCAATAGGTCAGGATGGTCTTTGCGTAGCGCAGTCAGCCACTCGGCAAGGATTTTGATTTGCGATGCCGTTCCCATATAGCCCGTGGTTACAGCACGAAGTTGGCGCAGCGCATCACGCTCCTGAAGCGCACGCAAATAGCCGCTAAACCATTCGTCCGGAATCGCACCACCGTAGAAAGTGTCATAATGCGGCGTATTGCTCAGCAATACCGTCGGCACGGCAAAGACATTCAGGCCGTTCTGTTTGATAGCAGGCACGGCAATGCTGTTGCCCACGCTGCCGTAAACCACCTGCGACTGCACGGCGACGATATCCGCCTGCAGTGCCCTACTCTTATCGTTAAACAACAACAAACTACTCATTTAATTTTTTCTCCTTGCCGATGATCCTCATCGTAATCCAACCGAAACTTTACCTGATTCTGGCAGTCAAATCGGCTATCACAAAACAAGGATAAGGTAATTCAATGAAGAAAATCATTTGTCTGGTCATTACACTACTAATGACACTCCCCGTTTACGCGAAGTTAACTGCCCATGAAGAAGCCCGCATCAACGCCATGCTGGAGGGATTAGCACAGAAAAAGGATTTGATATTTGTGCGCAACGGTGATGAACATACCTGCTATGAAGCGGTTTCTCATCTGCGTCTGAAGCTCGGCAATACCCGTAACCGCATTGACACTGCCGAGCAGTTTATTGATAAGGTTGCTTCGTCGTCATCGATTACTGGGAAGCCGTATATTGTGAAGATCCCCGGTAAGAGCGATGAGAACGCACAGCCTTTTTTACATGCGTTAATTGCGCAGACGGATAAAACGGTGCCTGCGGAAGGAAATTAATCCGCTTTGGGAAGGCATTTACAGGAGGTAACATGAAAAAACGCTTTATTTATCACGATGAAAAATCGAATAAATTTTGGTGGATAGATTACGAAGGGGATAGTTTAGCTGTCAACTATGGCAAGGTAGGTAGTATTGGTAAATTCCAGACAAAAGAGTTCGATAATGAAGAACAGTGTCTGAAAGAAGCCAGTAAATTGATTGCCGCAAAAATGAAGAAAGGCTATCAAGAAGATCCAAAGTTTAACTTCTTGGATCGCTACTATTTTGATGATGAAGAAATTGGGTTACATGTTAAAACGTCACACCCAAACTTCCAGTGCCATTTTACTGATCCACTTTATATGTGTTGCTGGGATGAAGAATCTCCTTTTGGCAGCGATGAAGGTGCTGATGCTCTAAACGTTCTTGAAAATAGCCTCCGTAAAGAGCCGGATCTGGACTGTGCTGATTTCCCTCAAATGTTAATTGAAACTATGTGGGGTATGAAATACATCGCTATGGACAGTATTCTTGAAGAGGATGTTCGTGCGCAATTACTAGTCGATGAAATGAGCACTATCCAGAGCAATATGATTACCTACGCAACTGCATTCGGTCAGATTAAAGTCATGGGTAAAATCTCCCATAAACTTAAAAAGATGGGACTCAATGCACTAGCGCGTCATCAGCTTACCGCAAAAATTCTTCAATGGGGTGACGGTCAGGACTCACCAATACTTCAAAAAATGATTGATGACCTTACGGCGTTTCCTCACGAAAATTAAATACTGCATTTGTCGGCAGCAACAACTGTTAAAAAAGTGCGCTTTGTTTATGCCGGATGCGGCGTAAACGCCTTATCCGGCCTACAAAATCGTGCTAATTCAATATATTGTAGAAACCTTGTAGGCCTGATAAGCGTAGCGCATCAGGCAGTTTTGCGTTTGTCATCAGTCTCCGATGCTATTAATCCTTAAATCCCCGCCCCCTGGCTAAAGTGCTCTTCCCCAAACACCCCGGTGGAAAGGTAGCGATCGCCACGATCGCAGATGATCGCCACCACCACCGCACCAGGGTTAGCTTTTGCCACCCGCAGTGCTCCGGCAACCGCGCCGCCGGAGCTGACGCCACAGAATATTCCTTCCCGCACCGCCAGTTCGCGCATGGTGTTTTCCGCATCGCGCTGATGAATATCCAGCACCTCATCCACCAGAGAAGCGTTGAAAATCCCCGGCAGATATTCCGTAGGCCAGCGGCGAATGCCGGGAATGCTGCTGCCCTCTTCCGGTTGCAGGCCGACAATGGTCACCGGTTTGGATTGTTCGCGCATAAAGCGTGAGACGCCGGTGATAGTGCCGGTCGTCCCCATGCTGGAGACAAAATGAGTGATGCGCCCGCCGGTTTGCTGCCAGATTTCCGGCCCAGTGGTGGTGTAATGCGCATAAGGGTTATCGGGATTATTGAACTGATCGAGCAGCTTTCCTTCGCCACGATTCGCCATCTCCAGCGCCAGATCGCGCGCACCTTCCATCCCCTGCTCTTTGGTGACAAGAATCAGTTCCGCACCATAAGCACGCATCGCCGCACGGCGTTCCTGGCTCATGTTGTCGGGCATCAGCAATTTCATGCGATAGCCTTTAAGCGCGGCAATCATTGCCAGCGCAATGCCGGTGTTACCACTGGTGGCTTCGATTAACACATCACCCGGTTTAATTTCCCCGCGCTTTTCCGCCTCGACGATCATCGAAAGCGCCGCACGATCTTTCACCGAACCTGCCGGGTTATTGCCTTCCAGTTTTAACCACACTTCACTGCCGTTATTCGGCCCCATTCGCTGCAACTTCACCAGAGGCGTATTGCCTATTGTTTGTTCTAATGTACTCACGATCTCTATCCATACGTGGTGTTGCCTGATGCGACGCTTGCGCGTCTTATCAGGCCTACAGGTTACAAACCTTGCCATTAAAAAGCCCGGATCGCGGGAAGCGCCTCCGGGCGTTTAACATTCACTCAACCTATCAGGCGCTTTGTGCGAGAGCAAGTTCCTCATCTCGGGTTTCGATACGCTCGTCGCCGTTATACAGCCGCGCATGTTGCAGACCAACGAATAAACGCTCGCCACGCTGCGGGGCATCGTCGCCATGCATCACGACCGTCAGCGGTTCGTTGTACCACCCCAGCGGCTGCACCACTAATTGGGTGTAGTGACCTTTCGGGCTGGCTTCCAGTACCTGTACCGGCAGCGGCGAATCGAGGCTGGTACGGCGGCTGATATCCACTTCCCAAGGGCGCAGGAAGAGATCCACCGGCCCCTGATACGCAGGTGTATAGCCCAGCGGCCAGCGATGTGCGCCAACATGGAACTGCCCGCCGCGAATGGTTCCCTGCAGGCGGTTCACTTCGCCCATAAATTCGAGTACAAAACGGGTCGCTGGTTCGCGCCATACCTGATCCGGCGCATCAGCCTGTTCAATATTGCCCTGGCTCATCACCACTACACGATCGGCTACTTCGGTCGCTTCTTCCTGGTCGTGGGTCACGAACACGCTGGTGAATTTCAGCTCTTCATGCAGTTGACGCAGCCAGCGACGCAGCTCTTTACGCACCTGCGCATCCAGCGCGCCAAACGGTTCATCAAGCAGCAGAATTTGCGGCTCCACGGCAAGGGCACGCGCCAGCGCCACACGCTGTTTCTGCCCGCCGGAAAGCTGCGCCGGATAACGATCCGCCAGATGCGCAAGCTGCACCATCTCCAGCAATTTTATCACTTTCGCTTTGATCGCCGCCGCATTCGGGCGCTCGCGACGCGGCAGCACCGTCAGGCCAAAAGCGATATTGTCGAACACCGTCATATGGCGGAACAGCGCGTAATGCTGGAACACGAAACCGACTTTACGATCGCGTGCGTGCAGGCGGCTCACGTCGGTGCCGTGAAAGCGAATATGCCCGCTGGTTTGATGCTCCAGCCCGGCGATAATGCGCAGCAGCGTGGTTTTCCCGGAACCGGACGGCCCCAGCAACGCGACCATCTGACCAGAAGGAATATCCAGTGAGATATCGTTCAGCACCTGGGTGCGACCAAAAGACTTCTTAATATTGGCAATCTCAATGCTCATGATGCTCCTCCTGCTGCGCGCGTTTTTCCTGATTCTCCAGACGCCACTGCAACATACTCTTTAAAAACAGGGTGATAATCGCCATCAGCGTCAACAGCGCGGCGGCGGTAAAGGAGCCGACGGTGTTGTAGTCCTGCTCCAGCAATTCAATCTGTAACGGCAGCGACAGGGTTTCGCCGCGAATCGAGCCGGAAACCACCGACACCGCGCCAAACTCGCCAATTGCGCGGGCGTTGGTCAACACCACGCCATAAAGCAGCGCCCAGCGAATGTTCGGCAATGTAACGCGACGGAACATCTGCCAGCCAGACGCGCCAAGCAAAATCGCCGCTTCGTCTTCCTGGCTGCCCTGGCTTAACATCACCGGCACCAGCTCGCGCACCACAAACGGACACGTCACAAAGATGGTGACCAGCACCATTCCCGGCCAGGAGAACATAATTTGCAGATTATGTTCATCCAGCCAGCCGCCCAGCGGGCCGTTGGAGCCGTAGAACAGCAGATACACCAGACCGGCAACCACCGGTGACACGGCAAAAGGAATGTCCAGTAGCGTCAGCAGTAACTGGCGTCCGGGGAAGTTAAAGCGCGTCACCAGCCAGGCCAGCAGAATGCCGAACACCAGGTTTACCGGTACGGCAATCAGCGCGATCATCACCGTCAGCCAGATGGCGTGCAGCATGTCCGGATCGGCCAGATTCTGTAAAACCGGCATCAGCCCTTTGCTGAACGCCTGTACGAAGATGTAAATCATCGGCACCAGCAGGATGAACGCCGAAACCAGCATCCCGGTGCCAATCAGAAACCATTTGCCCCAGTTAATCGGGCGCGCGTCATAACGCTTCAATTGGGTAACTTCCGCCATTAATGACCTACCACACGCCGACCAAAGCGACTTTGCAGAGTGTTAATTGAGAACAGCAGTATCAGGGATGCCGCGAGGATCACCGAAGCAATCGCGCTCGCCGCCGGGTAATCAAACTCCTGCAAGCGCACAAAAATCATCAGCGACGTCACTTCCGTCTTCCAGGCGATGTTCCCGGCGATAAATATCACCGCGCCAAATTCACCAAGACTACGGGTAAACGACAACGCCACGCCCGCCACCAGCGCCGGAGAAAGTTCCGGCAGCACCACTTTGCAGAAACTCTGCCAGCGCGTTGCGCCGAGCGTTTCTGCCGCTTCTTCATATTCCGGGCCTAACTCTTCCAGCACCGGCTGCACGGTACGCACCACAAACGGAATGCTGGTAAAGGCCATCGCCACCGCAATCCCCAGCCAGGTGTAGGTGACTTTGATATCAAACTTCGCCAGCCATTCACCGTAAAACCCGTTCACGGAAAAGAGCGAGGCCAGCGTCAAACCGGCAACTGCCGTTGGCAGC
Source organism: Escherichia sp. XD33 (assembly GCF_019375075.1). NCBI lineage: Bacteria > Pseudomonadati > Pseudomonadota > Gammaproteobacteria > Enterobacterales > Enterobacteriaceae > Escherichia > Escherichia sp. XD33. Next base: position 80,768 of record NZ_JAENDM010000014.1, on the reverse strand, counting down.
GCAAAGGGTAAATCCATCAGCGCATCAAGCAGCGTGCGGCCCGGAAAGCGATAACGAGTTAAAATCCACGCCATCAGCAGGCCGAAAACGCCGTTAAAAATTGATGCCACAAACGCCGACAGCAGCGTCACTTTGTAGGCCGCGACCACCTGCGGGTTGGTGATCACTTCCCAGTACTGCGCCCAGCTCATCTCAGAAAGCTGCATCACCAGCGCGGAAAGCGGCAGCAGCAATATCAGGCACACAAACAGCAGACTGGTGCCGAGGCTTAAGGTAAAGCCCGGCAGGACGCGTCTTGATGAAACTGCAAACATTAATTACGCCCCGCCGCTAACAGCTTGTCTAACTCGCCGCCGCTGGTGAAGTGTGTTTTCATTACTTCCGGCCAGGAGCCAAATTTGTCTTCCACGCGGAACAGCTCGGTCTGCGGGAATTTGTTTTTCAGTTTGTCCATGACTTCCGGGTTATTTACGCGGTAGTAATAGTCGGTGATGATAGTCTGCGCCTGCGGGCTGTAGAGCCAGTTCAGGTAGGCTTTTGCTGCTTTTTCCGTACCGTTGGCCTGCACGTTTTTATCGACCCACGCCACCGGGAATTCCGCCAGAATGTTGGTTTTCGGAATCACCACTTCAAAGCCCTGCGCTTCATACTGTTTGCGGATGTTGTTCACTTCCGACTCGAAGCTGATCAGCACATCGCCCAGGCCGCGCTCGGCAAAAGTGGTGGTCGCGCCACGACCGCCAGTATCGAACACTTCAACGTTTTTCAGGAACTGGGTCATAAACTGTTCGGTTTTGGCTTTGTCGCCACCGTCAGCTTTATCCGCTGCGCCCCATGCCGCCAGATAGGTATAACGCGCGTTACCCGACGTTTTCGGGTTCGGGAAAATCAGCTTCACGTCGGAGCGCACCAGGTCGTTCCAGTCGTGGATATTCTTCGGGTTGCCCTTACGCACCAGGAAGCCCATGGTGGAGTAGAACGGCGAGCTATTATTCGGCAGGCGCGACTGCCAGTCCGCCGGGATAAGCTTGCCTTTATCGTGCAGAATTTGTACGTCGGTCACCTGGTTATAAGTGACAACGTCGGCTTTTAAGCCCTGCAAAATTGCCAGCGCCTGTTTTGATGACCCGGCATGAGATTGTTTTATCGTCAGTTTGTCGCCGCCGTTATCTTTGGCCCATTGCTGTTCAAACGGCGGGTTCAGGGCGGCAAACAGCTCGCGGGAGACGTCATAAGAACTGTTCAGCAGTTCCGTTGCCTGTACATGGCCCGCCAGCAGCAGAGAAGCGACCAGCGCGAGTGAGTTCTTTTTCAGTAAGTTAACGGCCATTGCGCACCCTTATAAATTTAATGACTTTCTAATAGCCATCATATTTATAACGGACGTGAAAGGAGTAACGGTTTTATATACCGTTTGGTGATTTGGAAGTTGAAAAGGGAATAAGAACTTGGTTCAACAGGCGTAATTGTTGCAGTCAGTTTGGACACGAACAGCGCGGAGAAACCGGAGCGTACACATAGTACGTGAGGATTTCGAGCACTGCCCGGGGCCAAAATGACAAATAAAATAGCCTGGTGAACGTAGTTCAAGACGAAATCCTCCCCACAAATACAGGGAGGAAACAGAGGTGAATCAGATACCGACGCTAACCGTCTCCGGCAGTGTGCTGCCGCCATCAATCACATTCTGTGTACCGGTTAAATAGCTGGATTCATCCGATGCGAGGAAGGCCGCCAGTTCGCCAACTTCCAGCGGATCGGCGAGGCGACGCAGCGGGATTGCTTTTGCCATATCAGTCAGCACCGACTCTGGATCTTCCGGGTTCGACTGGCGGGCAATGCTTTCCGCCATTGGCGTGCGGACGTATCCCGGGCAGATGGCGTTAACGCGAATACCGGATTGCGCGTACTCCACCGCCAGCGATTTTGTCAGGCCAACAATCGCCGCTTTCGTTAAGGCGTACGCCGTTTCACCCGGATCGGCCACCATATCACCAGTGACTGAAGACATCATCACAATGCGACCATCTTTGCGGGCAATCATCTCCGGCAGCACCGCCTTCGTGACGTTCCATACGCCTTTAATATTGATGTCAATATGGAAATCGCGATCGTCATCGCTCATATCGAGGAAACTGCCCAGACGACAAACGCCTGCGTTATTCACCAGGATATCAATGCGCCCTTCTTTTTCCTTCGCGCGTTTGATAGCTGCGGCTACCGACGCCGGGTCACGCACATCGGCGACAACCGCCGTACAGCGATGACCACGACCACACAGTTCGTCCGCTAGCTTTTCGATCTCAGGGGAGATATCCAGCAAGATTAGGTTCGCGCCATGACGTGCAAAAGTTCTGGCAATTCCTTCGCCAATTCCCTGCAATGCGCCCGTAATCAGTGCTGTCTTGCCCGTGAGTTTACCCATTTTAATGCTCTCCTTGTTAATACAGAGCGTTACACTCCATTCCCTCTGAAAATACAGGATAAACAAAATATTGCTGCGGATCAGCTCACTAATTCAGGAAAATCTCAATCCAGTCGCTGCTTTATGCATCATTTCAGGCGTTGTGTTAGCTCACTGCTGCGCTGAATCATTTTCAATGACTCGACATCATTAAGTTGCACAAGGCCAACAAACAGTAAATCGGTAACAGAATTTTGCGCCGTGCGGGTAGACATCGACGAGCTACGCCATTCGGTTTCACCGGAAACGGTATCGAGCGTGAAATGCGCCAGCCGCCGCAGCGGAGAGTCAGCCAGAGAAGTAATGGCAATCACCGTTGCCCCCTGCTTTCGTGCCGCTTCTGCGCACAAGACAATCTCTTTTTTACTGCCGCTGTAAGAGATAGCGATTTGTACATCGCCTTTTTTCAACGCCTGGGAAACGGTGGCTTGTACGTGCGTGTCGGCTTCGCAGGCCACGCGATAGCCAATTTTCATCAGTTTGAACGACAGATCGCGCCCCACCAGCGCCGATCCGCCCAGGCCCGTTATCTGAATAAATTGCGCTTTACTGATGACATCAATGATTTTTTGCAGCCGCGCGTAGTCGAACAACGCACAGGTTTGCTCCAGCGCCAGCTCTTTTTCGCGATTCAATTTGCGGGCAATCACTTCCAGCGAATCATCACTGGTAATCGAACTGTGCAGGTGCAGCGCCGTGGCATTCGTTTTCTCCCGGCTGGCACTGTATTCGCCTATTAACGCCATACGCAATTCAGTAAATCCTTGTGCGCCGAGCTTCTGGGCAAACTTCACAATACTCGACTGGCTGATGCCGAGCTGTTTCGCCATCTGCCGTGAAGAGACGGATTTCAGCTCGCTCACTCTGGCCCGCAGAAAGTCAGCGATTTTTTGCTCGTTTTCGGTGAATTCACTCCCGGCATTGCTTATTTTCGTCAGATACAACATCTTCCACTCTCCTGGGCTGGCAGCAAAAATGCCACTTGAGCTCTTATGACGCTCTTCACACTCTGCAAGTGTAGACTCAATGATTCCTTTAACTCTGTCAATTCGGGATATATGATTCCATACATCTGCAATTATTTGATCGTAAATAGTAAGGTCACCACCGATGCAACTTGAAAAGATGATTACCGAAGGCTCGAACGCCGCCTCGGCTGAAATTGACCGCGTATCAACGCTGGAAATGTGCCGGATTATCAACGATGAAGATAAAACCGTACCGCTTGCCGTTGAGCGCGTACTGCCGGATATCGCCGCGGCGATCGATGTTATCCACGCCCAGGTAAGCGGCGGCGGTCGTCTGATTTATCTCGGTGCGGGAACATCCGGTCGTCTGGGGATTCTGGATGCCAGCGAATGTCCGCCCACCTACGGCGTGAAACCGGGTTTGGTGGTTGGTTTGATTGCTGGCGGCGAATATGCCATTCAGCACGCGGTGGAAGGCGCTGAAGATAGCCGGGAAGGCGGTGTTAATGATCTGAAAAACATCGGCTTAACCGCGCAGGATGTGGTGGTTGGCATTGCGGCCAGTGGTCGCACGCCGTATGTAATTGCCGGACTGGAATACGCACGCCAGCTCGGCTGCCGCACAGTGGGAATTTCCTGTAATCCGGGGAGCGCCGTTTCAACCACCGCAGAGTTTGCCATTACACCGATTGTAGGTGCCGAAGTGGTTACCGGTTCTTCGCGGATGAAAGCGGGTACGGCGCAGAAACTGGTGCTCAATATGCTCTCCACCGGGCTGATGATTAAATCCGGCAAAGTGTTCGGCAACCTGATGGTCGATGTGGTCGCCACCAACGAAAAACTGCATGTGCGCCAGGTCAATATCGTTAAAAACGCCACCGGATGTAATGCCGAACAAGCGGAAGCGGCGTTAATTGCCTGCGAGCGCAACTGTAAAACGGCCATTGTGATGGTGCTGAAAAATCTCGATGCCGCAGAAGCTAAAAAACGCCTGGATCAACACGGCGGCTTTATTCGTCAGGTTTTAGACAAGGAATAACCCATGGCCAAAGAGATCAGCAGTGAACTTCTGAACACCATTCTTACCCGTGTCGGCGGACCGGGAAATATCGCCAGTTGTGGTAACTGTATGACGCGCCTGCGTCTGGGTGTACATGACAGTTCACTGGTTGATCCCAATATCAAAACGCTGGAAGGCGTGAAGGGCGTCATTTTGACCAGCGACCAGGTGCAGGTGGTTTTTGGGCCTGGCAAAGCGCATCGTGCCGCAAAAGCGATGAGCGAGCTGCTGGGAGAAGCACCGGTACAGGATGCCGCAGAAATCGCCGCCCAGAACAAACGTCAGTTAAAAGCCAAACAAACCTCCGGCGTGCAACAATTTCTCGCCAAATTCGCCACCATCTTCACGCCGCTGATCCCCGGTTTTATTGCCGCCGGTCTGCTGCTGGGGATAGCGACGTTAATTGCCACGGTGATGCACGTTCCGGCAGATGCTCAGGGAACACTACCCGATGCGCTGAATTTTATGAAGGTGTTCAGCAAAGGTTTGTTCACTTTCCTGGTGATTCTGGTGGGCTATAACGCCGCCCAGGCATTTGGCGGCACGGGCGTAAATGGCGCAATTATCGCCGCGCTCTTTTTGCTCGGTTATAACCCCGCAGCGACCACCGGTTACTACGCCGGTTTTCACGATTTCTTTGGTCTGCCCATCGATCCGCGCGGCAATATTATCGGCGTGCTGATTGCCGCGTGGGCCTGCGCCCGCATTGAAGGCATGGTGCGCCGCTTTATGCCGGACGATCTCGACATGCTGCTGACCTCGTTAATCACCCTGCTGATCACCGCTACGCTTGCGTACCTGATCATTATGCCGCTGGGTGGCTGGTTATTCGAAGGTATGTCATGGCTGTTTATGCACCTGAACAGTAATCCGTTCGGTTGTGCGGTTTTAGCCGGGCTGTTCCTGATCGCCGTGGTATTTGGCGTGCATCAGGGCTTTATTCCTGTTTACCTCGCGTTAATGGACAGCCAGGGATTCAACAGCTTATTTCCCATCCTTTCAATGGCAGGCGCGGGCCAGGTGGGCGCGGCGCTGGCACTCTACTGGCGGGCGCAACCGCACAGTGCGCTACGCAGTCAGGTACGCGGGGCGATTATTCCCGGCCTGCTGGGCGTTGGTGAACCGCTGATTTACGGTGTCACCCTGCCCCGCATGAAGCCGTTTGTTACCGCCTGTTTAGGCGGCGCGGCGGGCGGTTTGTTTATCGGCCTGATAGCCTGGTGGGGTCTGCCGATGGGCTTAAACAGCGCCTTTGGGCCGTCTGGTCTGGTAGCGCTGCCGCTGATGACTTCCGCACAAGGCATCCTTCCGGCCATGGCGGTTTATGCTGGCGGGATTCTGGTGGCATGGGTTTGCGGGTTTATTTTCACCACGCTCTTTGGCTGCCGTAACGTCAATCTGGACTGATATCATGAAACGGACAATGCTCTATCTTTCTCTGCTGGCTGTTAGTTGTAGCGTCAGCGCCGCAAAATACCCTGTTCTGACAGAAAGCTCGCCAGAGAAAGCAGGGTTTAACGTCGAACGGCTTAACCAGATGGATCGCTGGATTAGCCAGCAAGTTGATGTCGGTTATCCCAGCGTAAACCTGCTGATCATTAAAGATAATCAGATTGTGTATCGCAAAGCCTGGGGAGCGGCGAAAAAGTACGATGGCAGCGTGTTGATGGAACAGCCTGTCAAAGCCACCACCGGGACGCTGTATGACCTGGCCTCAAACACCAAAATGTACGCCACGAACTTCGCCCTGCAAAAGCTGATGAGCGAAGGCAAACTGCATCCTGACGATCGGATTGCGAAATATATTCCGGGGTTTGCCGATAGTCCAAATGACACCATTAAAGGCAAAAACACCCTGCGGATTTCTGACCTGCTGCATCACAGCGGCGGTTTCCCGGCAGATCCGCAATACCCGAATAAAGCGGTCGCGGGCGCGTTATATTCCCAGGATAAAGGCCAGACGCTGGAGATGATCAAGCGCACGCCGCTGGAATATCAGCCCGGCAGCAAACATATCTACAGCGATGTCGATTATATGCTGCTTGGATTTATCGTCGAGTCGGTTACCGGTCAGCCGCTTGACCGCTATGTTGAAGAGTCGATTTATCGCCCGCTCGGCCTGACACATACGGTATTTAACCCGCTGCTGAAAGGCTTTAAACCGCAACAAATTGCCGCCACGGAATTGAACGGCAATACCCGCGATGGCGTGATCCATTTCCCGAATATCCGCACCTCCACTCTCTGGGGTCAGGTGCACGATGAAAAAGCCTTTTATTCGATGGGCGGCGTTTCCGGGCACGCAGGTTTGTTTTCCAATACCGGCGATATTGCGGTGTTAATGCAAACGATGCTGAACGGCGGGGGCTATGGTTATGTGCAGCTGTTCAATGCGGAAACGGTGAAGATGTTCACCACCAGCTCTAAGGAAGATGCCACTTTTGGCCTCGGCTGGCGCGTGAATGGTAATGCCACCATGACGCCGACGTTTGGCACGCTGGCAAGCCCGCAAACCTACGGTCACACTGGCTGGACCGGAACGGTGACCGTTATCGATCCGGTGAATCATATGACGATTGTGATGTTAAGCAACAAGCCACATTCGCCGGTTGCCGATCCGCAAAAGAATCCCAATATGTTCGAAAGCGGTCAGTTGCCGATTGCAACTTATGGTTGGGTAGTTGATCAGGTGTATGCGGCGTTAAAGCAGAAGTAATAAAAAGGCCAGTCAGTAATGTTACTGGCTGGTCTGAGAGTGCTGACAAACGCAAAACTGCCTGATGCGCTACGCTTATCAGGCCTACGTGGAGCCCACAATATATTGAATTAGCACGATTTCGTAGGCCGGATAAGGCGTTCACGCCGCATCCGGCGTGTACAACGCGCACTTGGTCAACAATCTGAGGCCAGTCAGTAATGTTACTGCCTGGCCTTTAATCAATGAATCAGAAACGCTTACAGCGCCATCAACTTGTCCAGCGACGGTGCGAAATAATAGCCGCCGGTTACCGGTTTGGTGAAACGCAACATCGCATCACGCTTACCATCGGTATCGCCAAACATGCTCAGCAGTTGCTGCTCAATGTTATGCAGACGCGCGCAGTAGGCGCAGAAGTACAGACCGTGAGTGCCACTGGCAGTGCCGTACGGCAGGCTCTGGCGAACAATCTTCAGCCCTTTGCCATCTTCTTTCAGATCAACGCGGGTGAGGTGAGAGGTTTCCGGACGTTCGTCGCCGTCAATCTCTTCGTTGGCCTCTTTGGTGCGCCCGATCATCATCTCCTGATCGTGAACGCTCATCCGGCTGAGCTGCTTCAGGTTGTGCTCCCAACGCTGCACAAACACATAGCTGCCGCCGGCATCCACGCCGTCTTTGATAACCGCCACTTCGCGGCGCGTCTCTTCACCCGCCGGGTTTTCAGTACCGTCAACGAAGCCGCTCAGGTCACGCTCTTCAACCCAACGGAAGCCGTGGATCTCTTCTTTCACTTCAATGCAGTCACCAAAGGCTTCCATCGCCGCCTGGGCGACAGAGAAGTTTACGTCGTGACGCAGAGAAAGAATGTGGATCAACACATCGAACTGGGTCGTCGGCGCAAGGCCTTTACCGTAGCCCGGAAAATCTTTCAGCTCTTCTGCCCCAACGCCGCCGCTCAGAGCGCGCCAGGTGTTGTTACCAAAGGCAACCACCGCACCAAGATGCGCGTCCGGGAATTTCGCTTCAAAAGTTGCCAGTTTGTCGGCAAATGTTTTACTGGCCGCACGCAGGGCGTCAACTTCCCCTTTCACGTTGGCTTCGATCCAAATCGCCGCGCGGCAATGTTCTGGCAAAATGCCACTCTGAACCTGAGACATTGTTCCTCCTGAAAATAATAATGCCACGCAATCCGTGGCATTGTTGAGCGCTATTTTACGTGTTTTTTCGCGGCGGCGGTTTGTTCAGACGCAAATTAACGTCGCCAGATAATTTTACTGACTTTCCAGTTTTTCAGGGTATCGTCCGAAGGCATTAACCCTTCAGGACCACGCCATTCCCCGCTGAACTGGTAGCTAATATGTTGACTGCCTTCGGCTTTACATTCGACGGCACGATTATCATCACCATCAGCTTTTTGGCAATTGCCAAATGCTTTGCTGTAAAGGTCGCTAAACGGTGTACCGATTTTAACACCGGTGTCAGCAGGAATATCGCTATCCAGCACGTCAATGCGACTGATCGTGCCTTGATCGCCGTTAATCACCATCGCCACGTTGTCGCCCTTCATCACTTCAAAAAAGCGCACCACGTTGCCGTTCGCGGTTTTCATTCCGCTGCGCAGGCGATAATCGCCATCAAGCGCATCGGCAATGGCTTGTTCTTGCAGTGGTGTGGACGCCGTTAATTCACCCACGCCCTGCTCGCTCACTTTGGTGGACGATCCAAACCAGTTCCACGGGTTAGCGGCAGACCAGTTAACTGACGACATCGTGGAACAGCCGGTCAGCATCAATGGCATAGCGCATAACATTAAACGCAGCGATTTCATGTCACTTCCTTTGGTTATTCAATAACGTTGCTTGGAGTGCAAATTCACCAAAAAGTGCCGTTATTCTTTTACTTCATTAAAACAAGCGCGTAAACGTCGATTGGTCAGCAGCCAGATTAACGCCACAATATCCGCCACTACCAGCGCCAGACCGATACCGCTAACGGATTCACCGTTCAGCCACAGCCACGGTTGCCAGCAAAGTAAAACCACCTGCGCCAACAGCAACAGAAAATAGAGTACACGCCAGGTGCGAGGAAACGTAGCCCGCCGACCGCTCAACAAAAACGCCAGCACCGCCGGAATGCCAGGAATCAACCCCAGCCAGAAATTATCGTGATCGGGATAAAACAGATTTAGCAGCGCAGTACCCTGCTCGCGCGACGCACCGGCAATGACAAACAGCACCCAGGTTCGCGCCTGAAGCAATAGCACAAGCCAGAAGAGCAAGGGTAAACGCAGGCGACCGTGCGCATCATAATGGACAGGATGAAACTCAGTACTCTTCATCTTCAATCAAACGCTTACCCAGACTCAGCACGTCGGCGTGTTCATATCCCAGGCGTTCATACATTCCGAGCACCATGTCGTTATCTTCCGGCACATTGATCTGAATTTTCGGGCAGCCACGAGCAATCAGCTTTTTCTCCAGCCGATTAAGCAACGCATTGGCAATCCCACGCCCACGAAACTCTGGATGCACGCCAAGATAATAAGCAGACCCGCGATGCCCGTCATAACCGCCCATCACCGTTCCGACCACGTCACCGTTTACCTCAGCGACCAAAAACAAACTGACGTCATGGTTCATCTTACGCTCGATGTCCATTTCCGGATCGTTCCACGGACGCAGCAAGTCGCAACGCTCCCAAAGGGTGATGACCTCTTCGAAATCTTCCTGGCGAAATACGCGTATCTCCATGGTATTCGTTACCTTTTTGCGGGTTAAAAGGCTGATTATGGCGTGAACGGTCGAATTAGCCAATATCTGACGAAAATCGGTTGAAAAAGTGGCATAATGGGGAGTTGTCAACTATTGAAATGAAAAGTAAAACAATTCTCAACAGCAAACCGTCGTAACGGATTACGCGATACGATATAACATCTGGAACTTTATTATTACAACTCAGGCCGTATGAGCACTTTTAAACCACTAAAAACACTCACTTCGCGCCGCCAGGTGCTGAAAGCCGGTTTGGCTGCCCTGACGTTGTCAGGAATGTCGCAAGCCATCGCCAAAGACGAACTTTTAAAAACCAGCAACGGACACAGCAAGCCGAAAGCCAAAAAATCTGGCGGCAAACGTGTCGTTGTTCTCGATCCAGGTCACGGCGGAATTGATACCGGAGCGATCGGACGCAACGGTTCGAAAGAAAAACATGTGGTGCTGGCGATTGCTAAAAACGTCCGTTCCATTTTGCGTAATCATGGGATTGATGCGCGTTTAACGCGTTCTGGCGATACGTTTATCCCACTTTACGATCGCGTTGAAATCGCCCATAAACATGGCGCAGATCTGTTTATGTCAATTCATGCCGATGGCTTTACCAACCCGAAAGCTGCCGGTGCTTCGGTATTTGCCCTCTCTAACCGTGGGGCAAGTAGCGCAATGGCGAAATACCTGTCTGAACGCGAAAACCGCGCCGATGAAGTTGCCGGTAAAAAGGCGACTGACAAGGATCACCTATTGCAACAAGTGCTGTTTGATCTGGTGCAAACAGATACCATTAAAAATAGTCTGACGCTCGGCTCGCATATTCTGAAGAAGATTAAGCCGGTGCATAAACTGCACAGCCGCAACACCGAACAAGCGGCATTTGTGGTGTTGAAATCACCGTCGGTTCCTTCGGTGCTGGTGGAAACCTCGTTTATCACCAACCCGGAAGAAGAACGGCTGTTAGGCACGGCGGCGTTTCGTCAGAAAATCGCCACAGCGATTGCTGAAGGCGTGATCAGTTATTTCCACTGGTTCGACAACCAGAAAGCACATTCGAAAAAGCGATAAGTTATGAAACCCGACGCACACCAGGTTAAACAGTTTCTGCTCAACCTTCAGGATACGATTTGTCAGCAGCTGACCGCCGTCGATGGCGCAGAATTTGTCGAAGATAGTTGGCAGCGCGAAGCTGGCGGCGGCGGGCGTAGTCGGGTGTTGCGTAATGGTGGTGTTTTCGAACAGGCAGGCGTCAACTTTTCGCATGTCCACGGTGAGGCGATGCCTGCTTCCGCCACCGCTCATCGCCCGGAACTTGCCGGGCGCAGTTTCGAGGCGATGGGCGTTTCACTGGTAGTGCATCCGCATAACCCGTATGTTCCCACCAGCCACGCGAATGTGCGGTTTTTTATTGCCGAAAAACCGGGTGCCGATCCCGTCTGGTGGTTTGGCGGTGGCTTCGACTTAACCCCATTCTATGGTTTTGAAGAAGATGCTATTCACTGGCATCGCACCGCCCGTGACCTGTGCCTGCCATTTGGCGAAGACGTTTATCCCCGTTACAAAAAGTGGTGCGACGAATACTTCTACCTCAAACATCGCAACGAACAGCGCGGTATTGGCGGGCTGTTCTTTGATGACCTGAACACGCCAGATTTCGACCGCTGTTTTGCCTTTATGCAGGCGGTAGGCAAAGGCTACACCGACGCTTATTTACCAATTGTCGAGCGACGGAAAGCGATGGCCTACGGCGAGCGCGAGCGCAATTTCCAGTTATATCGTCGCGGTCGTTATGTCGAGTTCAATCTGGTCTGGGATCGCGGCACGCTGTTTGGCCTGCAAACTGGCGGGCGCACCGAGTCTATCCTGATGTCAATGCCGCCACTGGTACGCTGGGAATATGATTATCAGCCAAAAGATGGCAGCCCAGAAGCGGCGTTAAGTGAGTTTATTAAGGTCAGGGATTGGGTGTAACTCCCTCACCCCCACTCCCGCATCCGCTGATGCAGCGTCAGTGACGGCTTCTCGGAAAACAGCTGCTGGTAATCCGTGGCAAATTGCCCCAGATGCCAGAATCCCCACTGCATGGCGGCGTCTTTTACCGTCATACTTTGCGACCACGGACTTATCAGTTCGCGGCGTACGGCGTTCAGGCGAATGCGTTTCAGCCACGCGTTCGGGCCAATGCCTAAAATAGCGTGAAACGCGTTTTGTAGCGTGCGGCGGCTGACATGCAGTTGATTACACAAATCCAGCACCGTCACCGGTTCGGACATGTTTTCCAGCACATATTCACGGGCGCGGGAAAGCAATCGACGGTAACTCTGATGACTGATGCTTTCCGCCGTCACCATTGGTTGCGCTTCTTCCAGCATGGCCCCCATCGCCATTAGCAAATTATCCCCCAGCACTTTTCGCACTGCAGGCTGATGGAGATTTTCCGGATTCTCGCAAAACGTCGCCAGCGCCTGTTGGACAAAGCCCCACAGCGCGGCTTTATGCTGCTCTTTCACTTCCAGCGCCGACTGGTTACGCAACATATGTAATACCCGATCCGGGTTATGCAAAAAGTTAGCCTGCCGGGTGATGACATCTTCAGAAAGCACCACGCCCAGGATCGTGTAATCATCCGGCGTGCTCAGTTCAAATTCAGTGCCACCAGGGCGGGTGGCGATTTCCGCGCTTCCCAGACATTGCGAACCGATAAATCCCTGCTCACCGCGCGTCGCCGGAATGCCAAACCAGAACGAGTTCGGCCAGACCAGGCACGACTGACGCAGCGCCAGACCGGTGTATTCACGAAAAACCTGAATATCATCGAGTAGAATTTCCGTAAATTCACCATGAAACTTGCCCGGATGCAGCTGATCGTAAATCTGCTGCCAGGCGGTAATCGTTAAAGCATGTTCATAGACATCCGTTGTCTGTCGTTGATGAACATTATCCACTTCGACCTTCGGCGTGAGCTTCAGGTTTTCGGGTAAGGGTTCATGATAAAGATGGTGCAAATTGGCTGTACGGGTCTTTTTCATGATGTTAATGCCGGGTGTTGTAGGACACCCGGCACCTCCGACAGGTTAATGGGGCTTGAGACGATAACGACTACTGCGTTTACGTAACGTCCCGGCAGAAAAGAGCTGTTCGAGCGCATTTCTGGCTTTTTCCAGCGGCCAGCCAAAGTGGGCAGCCACTTCTCCTGCCGTCATTCCCTGACGTACTGATGTTAACAGCGCCAACAACTCGTCAGCAGATTCCGCGACGATAACTGGCGCGTCGGGTTCCCTTACGGGTTGCTTCGGCTGGCGGTTAAAGCCAGTAACCAGCCACTGGGTGTCATCGTCTGGCCGACCGATCTCCTTGCGGCTGATGACACGCCCGGTACGCATCGCGGCAGCACAACCTGCGTCCAGCGCCGCACGACACGCCGCCAGATCGCCTTCCACCACCAGCGTTAAGCGACCAGGGTCAAGCACTTCGTGACTGAGCAGACGAACGTTAGCTGCTTTGAGCATGGCATCCGCTGCATCTATCGCGGCGACCATGCCGTCCACTTCCAGCAATCCCAGTGCATTGATCATCGGCAACCTCCGTTACGCACGCTGGATTGGATTACGCGCGATTTCCAGCACTGCATCGGTAAAGGCGTTACAGGCTGCTTTACACGCTGCCTGGCTACCGGTTAAAAATGCTGCCGAGTAGTTGGTTTCAGACGGTGGCGGGACATAGGTCGCCAGCTGTACGTCGGCAGACTTCAGGGCTGCATCAATGCCATAGGTCGCTTCCAGCGGCGGTGCCACCAGATACGCCATCGGATCGCCAAGCGTGATCCCGGCGGTTGATGAGAGATAAGAACCGGTACGCGAAACTACATGTGCCAGGAATGCCGTATCTTGCGCGTCATTAGCCCACTGGAAAGCTGCGCCATTTTCAATATGCGCAATCATCGCATCCAGACCTGCACGCACTTCCGCCGGGTTTGGCCCACCAAGCATAATCAGCACTTCACCGGCAGTCGGTGACGGGCCGTGTGCCGCTCCCGCATACAGCGAGCGACCATATACCACTTCGACCATCGCTTGTTTGGTCGCTTCGTCAGCCGCAATGTAGGTGACGTCGTCAGAATCGGCAGAAATCAGCCCGAGGCTACGAATATGCGGCGGCAATTTTAGTTCACGCGCAAATTCAGCGTTAACGGAGGCAATCACCCGCATGGCGGTTACCGACGGTCGAATCAAATCTAAAGCTGGCATGATGCCTCCTTATCGGGTCATGTTGATGCCGGATGCTTTCTGCTCCAGCATACGTTTCGCCAAATCCACAATGACGGCTGCGGCTTCAACCGGCGGCGTGCCGCCCTGGTGAATGTTAGAGATACAGGTGCGATCGGCCTCAACGGTGGTCGCCATACGCGGCGAGTAAACGGCGTAGCAGGAGAGGCTTTCTGACTGCCCTAACCCCGGACGTTCCCCCACCAGCAGGATCACCACTTTCGCGCCGAGGATCTCACCGATCTGATCTTCAATCTTCACGCGACCATAACGAACAAAGAATGGCGTGCCGACTTTCAGCCCGGCCTGTTTCAGGCCCGCCATCAGCGGCGGCAGGATCTCTTCGTAGTTGACGGTGATGGCATCAGTTGACAGGCCATCAGAAATAACGACCTGTACGTCCGGATTAGCAACACACTGTGCTTTCAGCGCTTCAACAGCTTCTGCACACAGGCGGCGGCCCATATCCGGGCGAGTCAGGTAGAGATTTTTGTCGCTAATTTCAGAGCGTACTTCCAGCAAGCCCTGCGCTTTCACCCACTCTTCCGGCACTTCTTTCAGTACGGTATCTTTCGAACGAGAGTGATCGGCCAGGAAACGCAGCAGCGCCTGGGTACGTGGACGCGGACCGGCACGACCGGTACAAACGCGGGCCACGGTGCTGCGGCGCAGTTCTGTTAATACGTCTGCGCGATGCGGGTTTTCAACACCAATCCACGCTTTTGCTTCAGCGGAACCTAAATCCAGCGCACAGCTTTCCGAGGTCACCGGTGCCGCACAGTTGGTGGTGGCGCACTTTGCTTCTGACGGCGCGGGGGCCGTTTGTCCCATTGACGCCATCACGCTGCGTACAATTTCTTCAATCTGTTTTTGATCCATGATGTGTTATCTCCGCGTCATCAGAAGAACAGTGACGGATCGCCCGCCCGTTTGGTCAGGCGACCGTTTGCCATAATGCCCATGCTTTCCAGCCAGCGTTCAAACTCCGGTGACGGACGCAGGTTGAGTAACTGACGCACAGTGGCGGTATCGTGGAATGCGGTGGTCTGGTAGTTGAGCATGATGTCATCACCCAGCGGCATCCCCATGATGTAGTTGCAGCCTGCGGTGGCGAGCAGGATCATCAGGTTTTCGTTGAGGTTCTGGTCAGCGTCAGCGTGGTTGGTGTAGCAGCAGTCACAGCCCATAGAGATGCCGCTCAGCTTGCCCATAAAGTGATCTTCTAAGCCAGCACGGATAATCTGGCGGTCGTTGTAGAGATACTCCGGCCCAATAAAGCCGACCACGGTGTTGACGATAAACGGATCGTAATGACGCGCCAGCCCATAGTTACGTGCTTCCATCGTCACCTGGTCAGCGCCGAAGTTAGCGCCAGCGGATAGCGCAGAGCCTTGTCCGGTTTCGAAGTAGAGGCAGTTTTCCCCGGCGATACGATTGAACTCTGCGCCCACTGCGCGCGCTTCGTCGAGCATCGCCAGTTCCACGCCAAACTCTTTCAGCCCTTTTTCGCTGCCACAGATACTCTGGAAAATCAGTCCGCCAGGCGCGCCGCGACGAATCGCTTCGATCTGGGTGGTGACGTGCGCCAGTACGCAGCCCTGAGTTGGGATGTTGAATTTGTCGATCACGCCATAAATGGTATCCAGCACGCGGCTTAAGTTTTCCACGTCGTCAGTTACCGGGTTAACGCCGATCACCGCATCGCCCACCCCAAAGGAAAGCCCTTCATAGATTTGCGCAGCGATACTTTGCACGTCGTCACGGGTATCGTTCGGCTGCAAACGGGCGCTAAAGGTGCCCGGAATACCGATGGTGGTATTGGCCTTTTTGATTACCGGCATTTTCTTCGCGCCGTAGATCAGGTCCGCGTTGGAGCAAATCTTCGCTACCGCCGCGACCACTTCCGAGGTCAGCCCTTTGCGGGTAAAGGCAATGTCGTCCACGCTGGTTTCATCGCTCAGCACATACTCACGCAGTTCGCTGATGCTCCAGTTTTTAATCTGGTTGTAGGCCGTTTCGTTAACGTCGTCCTGAATCAGCCGCGTCACGCAGTCATCTTCATAGGCAATCACCGGATTATTGCGGATGTCCGCTACGGTCATTTCCGACAACACCTGCTTTGCCGCCACGCGCTCCTGTGAACTTGCCGCTGCAACGCCTGCCAGCACATCCCCCGAACGCAGTTCGTTGGCTTTAGCCAGCACCTCTTTTACATCCTTAAACTGATATACATTGCCGAACAATGTGGTCTTTAGTTTCATAAGTCGTTCCCTCAGGAAGGAAATGCGAGTGATTTCACCGTCACCGGCACAACCGATCCGCCAAAAAGAGGCGTACCAATGTCGATATAGTCCCCCGCGCGGACAATCACTTCGTCAATGACTGCCAACGGGAGTTGTTGTAGCTGTGGGCGCAACAACATGCCCAGAGCTTTACCAAAGTCCTGCCCGGCCACCACCAGCAGGGGATGCGGATTCGGAAAACGCGCGACGAAATCGACCAGCGCGTTGATGACCGTCAGTACCGCGGCGTAACGCACAGGCAGCGAGGCGGGAAGCGCCAGCACGTACGCGTCAGTTTTGGGATCAAGATCCAGCTGAAGCAGCGCCTGTTGCCAGGCACTCACCAGATCCGTTTCATCAATCGGGATCGCCACCGGCAAATTGCGCAGCGGCAGTTGTACGCCCTCCAGCCAGATTGTGCTGCCAGAGAGCGAAAGGGTATGTGCACCCGCGCCAATCACCGTGGCGCGTACGGTTTGCGCCGGAAACTGCACATTCATCTCACGCAGGCGCGGATGGTCATGCAGCGCCGTTGCCAGAAGTGGGCCAATATCGGCAAAACAGAACGGGTCGGCGGGCTGGTGGCGATAACATTCGCCCACGCCTCCAGAAAGCGTAATGATTTCGGGCGTAACACCTGCGGGCAGCAAACCGGTTTGCATCAATGCCTGCGCGAGCGGCGAAAGCGTTCCGTCAATCACTTCGACAATCAGCGCCGCCATCCGCCGGGTAACCTGCACCAGCTGCGCGCCGGTCAGCGAACGGGCGTCAGTGCCTGCACCGAAGCACTCATCCACAATCATCTGCCCCGGTTTATGAGCGTAAACCACGCGCCCCTGGCTGTCGGTTTCCAGCAGGCGACCACCGACGTTGAGACAGGCAGTGCCGCTGATTTTTCCGGCATCGAACAGGGCGTAGTTCGCGGTGCCACCGCCGATGTCGATATTCAGTACCCGACACAGCCGTTGTTCAGAAAGGGTTTGCGCCCCGGCTCCGTGACCGGCGATCACGGATTCGAGGTGCGGCCCGGCGCTGGCGACGACAAAATCGCCCAGCGACTGAGAGAGCGCCATCACCGCCGGGCGAGCATTGCGGGTTTTCGCGCTTTCACCGGTGATGATGATGGCACCAGAATCAACGCTTTCCGGCGCAATGCCCGCAGCCTGATATTGCTCTAAAATCAGCGATTTCAGTTCCGCTTCTTTTAAACCACCCTGTTTATCGACAGGGGTAAAGAACACCGGGCTTTGCCAGCTAATTTCGCGTTTGATGAATTCGTAGCGCGGCACCTGCGACACCGCCGCACGGTTAACCAGCTCCAGGTGGGAGAAAATCACCTGGGTGGTGGTGGTGCCGATATCGATACCGACGCTCAATAGCTGGCGAGTGTTCACGATTGTGCCTCCGCTTCGGTTTTAGTCGCGGTCGCGTCTTCTTTTGGCACCAGCATCATCGCCACGCCAATCGCCGTTACGCCGCCGATCAACTTGCCGACAATCATCGGGAAGATCATGGCGTTCATGTTGGCAGCGGCGAAGCCTAAGTGGTCGCCCAGGGCGAAAGCAGCGGAAACGGCGAAGGCGCAGTTGATGACTTTGCCGCGGGTATCCATCTGCTTCATCATGCCGAACATCGGGATGTTGTTGGCAAGCGTTGCCACCATGCCGGCTGCCGCGATGTTGTTCATATTCAGTACTTTACCGACGCTCATCAGCGGTTTTTCAAACCAGCGAGTCAGCAGCAGCACCATCGGATACGCCCCTAACAGAACGCAGGAGATAGAACCGATAACTTCAATGGCGCGCATCACCTCACCGGGTTTATCGCCAGGGGCCATAAAGATAGGATCCAGACCGGGGATCAGTTCCCAGCCAAGCAGGAATTTCACTACCGCAGCGGCAAGACCGAGGGTGATCAATGCAACGAGGAATTTGGCGAAGATCTGGAAGCCGTTGATCATTTTTTCCGGGATGAATTTCAGCCCCAGCGCCACCAGAATCGCAACAATGATCACCGGGATCATGTTCATCAGGATCAGGGCGAAAGTGAATTCCACCGGCTGGCCGTTGATCTGCACACCGGAGTACATAGCAACCAGACCACCAGCGATACAACCAATCGGAATGGTCACAATGCCCGCCAGCACGCCGAGCGCCAGATAACGACGGTCAGAAGGTTCGATAATGCCGAGCGCCACCGGAATGGAAAACACAATCGTTGGCCCCATCATCGACCCGAGAATTAACCCAGAGTATAGCCACGCGGCTACGTCGCCGCCCGCCAGCTCTTTGGCGAGGAAGAAGCCGCCCATATCGCACGCCAGCAGTGTTCCGGCGAACATCGATGGGTTAGCGCCGAGCATTTCGTAAACCGGAATAATTACCGGCCCGAGAACGTGAGCCAGTACCGGTGCCAGCGCGGTCATACCGACCATCGCCAGGCCCAGTGCGCCCATTGCCATAAAGCCTTCTTCGAACTGACCGCCTGATCCTTCGATACTTTTACCGAACTTACCGAGGAAACGAGCAGAACCGCCGAACTGCGACAGGATCCTGTCTACGGCAGCTATCAGCATAAAGAACATCATGATGTACATGATGATTTCGTTAATTCCCATCGCCTTTACTCCCTGTTAGTTGTTATTTATTGGCGGATGCGGCGTAAACGCCTTATCCGCCCTACATGTGCAATCCCGTAGGCTGGATAAGACGCGGCAAGCGTCGCATCCGGCAATTGCACCGCGCCACTGGCGGATGCGGCGTGAACGCCTTATCCGCCCTACATGTGCAATCCCGTAGGCTGGATAAGATGCGGCAAGCGTCGCATCCGGCATTTATTGCGCCGCTGCGTACAGGCCGACAATCTGCTCCAGGCTGGCGGTACGCGGGTTACTGCGCAGACAAATATCTTCCAGCGCGGCCTGCGCCCATGCGCCGTAATGCGCAGATGTCGCACCAACATCGCCCAGTCGTTTACCAATCCCAACTTCCGCAATCAGCTCACTTACCGCGTTAATAGCGTCACGATCGTCGGATTTTTTAGTACGCAGTGCCCGACCAATCTGACTAAAGCGTTCGCGACAAACCATCCGGTTAAATTCCATCACCGTTGGCAGCAACATGGCGTTCGCCAGACCGTGTGGAATATGCAGCGCCGCGCCCGGCTGATGCGCCATCGCGTGGCACAACCCAAGACCCGCACTGGAAAACGCCATTCCCGCCATACATGAAGCCAGCAACATGCTCTCGCGCGCGGCAAGGTCGTGACCGTAGCCCACCGCTTTCGGCAGCGATTTGCCAATCATCGCAATGGCACCAATCGCCAGACTGTCGGTAAACGGTGTAGCGTTCAGGGCGCTGTATGCTTCAATGGCATGGGTTAACGCATCAATGCCGGTCATCGCCGTGACATGCGACGGCACACCTTCGGTCAATGCGGCGTCGAGGATCGCCACATCCGGCATCAGCGAGGCATGGGCTAACACCTGCTTGCGCCCGCTCACCGCGTCGATAATCACCGTTACATTGGTGGTTTCAGAGCCGGTTCCGGCGGTAGTTGGAATGGCAATCAGCGGCAAGCGCGGTTGCAGAACGCTGGTTTCTGACATCTCTGCCAGCGTGCTATCCGGGTTCGTCACCAGCAACGTCACGGCTTTCGCCGCATCCAGCACCGAGCCGCCGCCAAACGCGATCACCCCATCACAGCCTGACTCACGCAACTGCGCCACGGCTGCACACACGTCGGTAATGCACGGTTCGCCCACCGGACATGGCCAGAGCGTCATGGCGATACCTTTAACGGTCAGGCTACGCGTCAGCCCGGCGGTCATCCCTGCCTGATGCAAAAAGCTGTCTGCCATCACGAACAGATGTTTCAGCCCACGCGTTTGCGCTTGCTGTCCGCAACTGCTCACCGAGCCCGGACCGCAAAGCGTCACCGGTGGAACGCTAAATGTTTTTACCCGTTGCAGATTCAGGGTATCGAACGCCTGAAAGAGCGCGGTCTGCAATTCATTTTGCATATAGCCCCTCCGCTTTCTCTCGCCCACTACTGGCGATCGCCAGCGGGGTCATAAACAAACTGTGCTGCGGTAAATGCACCTGTAACGCCGGGAATTGTTTGCGAAACAGTTCCGCCACGCCCGGTTGCATACAAGAGCCGCCCGCCAGCCATAAATCAGTAATGCCCTGCCCTTCAATATGCCGGGCGACAATGTCCGCCATTTTTTCGTACACCGGTTTCACCGCAGGCCAAATCTCTTCACCGTGACCGCGCTTGTACTGCTCCGCCTCTTCCAGCGAAATACGGCGATTTCCGGCGAGAGTCAGAGAGATGTGATGTCCGCCGGTGGCTTCATCCGCCGAGTACGTCACCTTGCCCTTTTTCACGATGGCAATGCCGGTAGTGCCGCCGCCGATATCCACTACACCGGCGTTGTCCAGTTGCAGCAGATCCGCAACTGCGGTTGGCTCATCCAGCACATGGCTCACTTCCAGTCCGGCAGATTCCAGCACGTTGATGGAAATACGCGGGTCCGTACCTGGAGGAAATGAAGTCGCCGCATGGCTAAAACGACGACCGAATTGCTGCTCGAGCGTGTCGAGATGGCGACGAACAATGGTGACAGCGCCGAAGAAATCCCAGACGATGCCGTCGCGAACCACATCGGCCCAGTCGAGGCATACCGCCACTGGCTGACCGTCGCGGTCGACAACCATCGACACCACATCGCAGGTGCCCAGATCCACCCCCAGCCACAGCGGAGATTCCGTCGCGGCGGGCGTCTGGTTACACAGCGTTGCCGCCGTTTGCAGACGTGGGGTGAGCCATTGTTCGTCGTGCGCCATCTGTTACTCCTTAAACAATGCGAAACGCATCGACTAATACACAGCGACGCAGACGGACAAACGTACGCGCGCTGGTTACCCCTTCACCGGTTGGCGTGGTGATGGTCATGGTGGTCCAGCCTTCCCCGCCCAGCCCCAGCCCGGCAATGCACGGTCCGTTCTTAACGAAAATGCTGGTATCAATAGCATTCGCCATCTGGTTCATGTTTTCGATGTTGCGCGAGTGCATTGCCGCCGTGTGGTGGCAACCGCCTTCCAGTTTCACCGCTAGCGCAATGGCATCCGCCACGTTGGCGACGCGCACGACGGGCAACACCGGCATCATCAGTTCAGTCACGGCAAACGGATGTTCTGCGGTGGTTTCCACAAACAGCAGGCGCGTTTCTTGCGGAACTTTAAGGCCGATTGCCGCCGCGATTTTGCCTGCGTCGCGACCAACCCAGTCACGGCTGACGGTGCCTTTTCCGCGCTCGTCGATATTTTTCAGCAACACCGGTTGCAGCTGCTGCGCCTGTTCTGCGGTCAGTTTCACCGCGTGCTGGCCTTCCATCAGACGCATCAGTTCATCGGCTACGCTATCAACAACAATCAGTACCTTTTCGTCGGCACAAATGATGTTGTTATCGAAAGAAGCGCCTTTGACGATGGACTGAGCGGCACGGGCGAGGTCGGCGGTTTCATCCACCACTACCGGCGGGTTGCCAGCGCCTGCGGCAATCAGACGTTTATTGGTGTGTTTACGCGCCGCTTCTACTACCGCTTCGCCGCCGGTTACCACCAGCAGGCCGATACCCGGAAACTTGAACAAGCGTTGCGCGGTTTCGATATCCGGATTTGCCACAGTAACCAGTAAG
This sequence comes from Escherichia sp. XD33, assembly GCF_019375075.1. Lineage (NCBI taxonomy): Bacteria > Pseudomonadati > Pseudomonadota > Gammaproteobacteria > Enterobacterales > Enterobacteriaceae > Escherichia > Escherichia sp. XD33. The sequence continues at coordinate 58,565 of NZ_JAENDM010000014.1, read as the reverse complement.
TTTTCCGGCCCACCTGCGGCAACAATCGCCTGGTTGAGCAGCGTAATCGCCCGCCGGGAGACTTTTTTCGCCGCCGGATGCGGGGCAAAAATGACGCTGTTGCCCGCGGCAATCAGGCTGATGGCGTTGTTAATTACGGTTGCCGCCGGGTTAGTGGAAGGCGTCACCGAAGCCACCACGCCCCAGGGTGCGTTTTCAATTAGGGTCAGGCCGTTGTCGCCAGTCAGCACTTGCGGAGAGAGGCACTCAACGCCTGGTGTGCCGCGCGCCTGAGCGACGTTTTTTGCAAATTTATCTTCAACGCGCCCCATGCCGGTTTCACTGACGGCAAGTTCCGCTAAATCTCTGGCGTGTTTTTCGCCTGCTTCACGAATGGCAGCAATGGCTAACTGGCGCATTGCCACGCTTTTTAACCCTTGCTGGGCGACTTTGGCTGCCGCAACGGCGTCATCCAGGGACGCGAAAACGCCCATCTCATGAACGGCGGCGGACGGCGTGTCACTGCTTTGCATTTTCAGCAGTACCGCTTTCACCACCTGTTCAATATCCTGTTGATTCATGATGTTCTGCCTTATTTGTGGAAAATTACCTGACCGCCAGACACCACCTCATCGACAATGCCAATCACGCACAGATCGACCGGTGACGTTTCGCTTTTATGCGCCTGGCGGGCGGAACTGCCACTCACCAGTAACACCCACTCCCCGGTTCCCGCGCCAATATTGTCGATGGCGACGGCGCATTGCCCGTCAGGATTACCTTGTGGATCAATCATTTCCACCATCAGCAATTTGTCATGCGCCAGTCCGTGATGGCGTACGGTACAAACAATTTGTCCAGTGACGACTGCCAGTTTCATACCCGCCTCCGTGGCGTATTTCAGGTAAAAGCTCCCCCTACCCTCCGCAGAAGGTAAAATGAAAAAGGAGAGAGCGTGACGCCCGAATCGACGTCACACAGGGTGATTACAGGTTGCTGCTATCGCCTTTCAGGCCGATCGGGAAGACTTCTTCCAGGTCGCCGTGCGGACGCGGGATAACGTGTACAGATACCAGCTCGCCGATACGCTGTGCCGCTGCGGCACCTGCATCGGTCGCGGCTTTACAGGCTGCAACATCACCACGAACCATGGCAGTACACAGGCCGCCGCCAATCTGCTTAACACCAACCAGCTTGACGCGCGCAGCTTTCACCATCGCGTCAGAAGCCTCAATCAGTGCAACCAGGCCCCGGGTTTCGATCATTCCTAATGCTTCCATTGTGCTTTCCTCTTTATCAGGGTCCAGAACGGGACCGTTCATTCAACCAGTGTTTGTAAACTGCTTTCGCGGTTCACTTCTGTCTGACGCGGCACAGCTGCCACCAGCGCCAGCTCGATAATTTCCTGCACGCTACAACCACGAGAGAGATCGTGCATCGGCGCGGCAAGTCCTTGTATCAGTGGCCCGACGGCACGATATCCGCCGAGTCGTTGTGCGATTTTGTAACCAATATTTCCGGCTTCCAGCGACGGAAAAACCATCACATTGGCCTTGCCCTGTAGCGGGCTGGCAGGCGCTTTTTGCGCCGCCACTTCCGGCACGAAGGCGGCGTCAAACTGTAACTCGCCATCCACCACCAGCTTTGGTGCGCGCTCACGGACGATTTCTGTCGCCTGCTGGACGTTAGCAACACAGGGGTGACGGGCGCTACCATTGCTGGAAAACGACAGCATCGCCACGCGCGGCTCTTCTCCGGTGATGGCGCGCCAGGTTTCGGCACTGGCAAGCGCGATATCCGCCAGCTGCGCCGCCGTCGGCTGTGGCACCACGCTGCAATCGGCAAAGCCCAACGCCGGGCCGCTGTACTGTGGCAACATCAGGAAAATGGAAGAGAGCGTTTTACAGCCTGGCTGCAAGCCGATAATGCGTAATCCGGCACGCAGCACATTTGCCGTGGAAGAGAGGTTGCCCGCGATACAGACATCCGCTTTACCGGCGCTGACCATTGCTGCGGCGAACATCAGAGGGTCGGTAAGTTTTTCCAGCGCATCCGGCGGCGTTTTTTCGCCCGCGCGGGCCAGCCAGCGATGAGCAAATTCTTCCCGCATTGCGAGGTTGCCATGCGGATCAATCACCTGTAGCCCGTCCATCGCCACGCCGTGACTGAGCGCAAACTGACGAAGTTCAAACGGATTGGCGACCAGAATGGGCGTTGCCAGACCTTGTTGATGTAAATATTGCGCGGCTTTCAGCACACGTTGGTCTAACGCATCCGGAAAAACCACTCTGGCGGGCGCTCGCAACGCCAGTTCACGACAACGTTCAATAATCATTGCGTTTCCCCCAGTCGTTGTTGGATCTGCTTCACCGTTAGCGGCTGCTTCGTTACGCTCAGGATCATCATCACGTAGACCGTGCTCGAAAGGCGGTTCAGCGCCTGCAAAATGTCCGGGCGTAATACTTCAAAGCTGCGGGTGATAAAGACCTGCGCCGCTACGGTTTCGGTTTCCCGCACTTTGGTGCGTAGCAGATTGAGCAACGCAGCATCGCGCCCGTGGCTGGCTTCCGGCACCAGATGATCGTGGTCGAGATAGCGCAGCGGCTGATGAGAAAGCCGATGCAGATCTTCGTCAGAAAGCCCGACAATCGCCTGGCAGCCCAGCGGTTCCCCCAGCGCATCGGCGCGCATAATGTTGCCAAGACGCGAACGGATATCCGCCAGCCACGGCTGCCACGGTTCCGCCAGTTCAATTTGCAGCCACACTGCCAGCGCAATGGTGCTGTCGAGAACCGCGCGAAAACCCAGACGCGGATCGCTTTTGGCGACCATTTTTTCCGCCGACAGGTGAGTCAGCGTATCCGGCTTTTTTGCCACCGGCTGGCGACACAGTTCGCAGCACGCCTGCGGATGTTCATCGCTACTGGTCAGCCCATGAACGGGCTGCGGCTGCTGCTGTTCATCGTCAACAAACAGGCGGCCCTGCTCGTCAATAAACTTGATGCGCAGATGGCGGCTTTCCAGCAACTCCCGGGCAGAGGGCGTCAGGCGACTGTCCGCAGGGAGATGGATCTCTGCGCCTTCGCTGAGCGTATGGTTCGCTCTTAGCCATGCTTCGGTGATGAAATCTTTCATAGGGATTGCCAGTTAGCCGGCCAGGCGACATACAGGAATTTCACGCTGGATGTCGTACCAAATTCGATGCTGGAGCCTTTCGGGATAAACATCACGTCGCCTGCTTTGGCGATCATGGTTTGGCCTTCGTGGCGAACATGCAGCTCCCCTTCCAGCACCATGTCGATTTCGTCGTAGTTCAGGGTCCACGGGAAGAATGCGTTCTCCCACTGCATAAAACCGGCGGCCATGCTGCTGCCGTCGTCTCCGGTCACAAGATCAGTCAAGCCCACGCAATGCGGCTCTGCGCCGTCGAAACGACCAAACTTGACGCTACTGCCATCAATCACTTTGATGCCGCCTTTGCCGGTCACCGATTTGAAGCTCGGCTGCATTGCGCCCTGCTCCAGCGACTGTTTTTCCTTCATCACTTTTTCCATCAGCTGTGCGACCAGGCTTTCGGTAAACTGGCCTTCCGGCAGCTGGGCAATGATGGTTTCGCGGATGCGCTGGCTTTCGGTTTTGTCGGCTGGCACGCTGGCGGGCACGGACGCCGTTACCGGGATCGATTCATCACATTCGGTGATGGTAAAACCCAGTAGATCCGCCACTTCACGGGCTTCCGGGGTAATAATGCTGGCGCGCAGAACCACGGACATTGCCTGTTCGCCGCGCGCGTGTGCTTCACGAATATCATTCGCTGTGATGAGTTTTTTCACCTGCTTCCTCCTGTTTGGTGAGAGATGCCAGATAATCCACCAGTTGCTGCACGCTTTGCGGGTCGTGGCTGTTTAGCTCGAAAATCGGCTCTTCGAAACCCGTCTCAAGCAATAACTTTCGCGTTGCGGCGACGTCAGCATCTGGCATGTCCGTTTTACTGATGACGGCGATTTGCCGTTTGCTGACGCCAATATCCAGCAACCCGGCAGGCAACCGACTTTCCGGGTCATTTGCGCCATGGACATAGATCAGCATGTCTACATCCTGTAGCGTGGTAATTAAGGCGTGATACCAGCGGGGATGGTTAAAATATTCACCCGGCGTATCAATATCGCCCTTATCATTAAATTCCACGGCCTGTGTTTTTCTGGCGAGGGTATAATTCCCCTGCAACGCATTAAATAACGTTGTTTTTCCTGCCCCGACGCTACCCACAAACGCAATTCGTTTCATGAATGCCTCGTATTAACTTTTGGTCATTTCACAAAGCGTATAATTTAATAAGCGACCTAAACCGCTGACGGTTTGTGATAACGCTTCTTCTACTGCGCCCACCGAGCCATAAATCACCAATGCACCGCTGAATCGGTCGAGAAAACCGATATGCACATCAGCGGCTTTCAGCGCTAAATCACCGGCGATCATCGCCGTTTCGCCGGGAGTTAGCGTCATAATGCCAATTGCGCCCGCATCCGGAACGCCGATTTTCTTCGCCAGTTCCTCACCGGGATGCGCGATGAGATGCGCCAGTGTGACCTGTTTGCCGGGCACAAATTCCTGAATGATGCGTTCTTTATCCATGAGTCGCCGCCTGTGAAAAACTTTCGTATATCGTGACAATTTTTCGTCAGAGTAAATAACAAAATTCGGCAAGCGCGTTTAAAAGGTGAGGTAGATCACTAAGAATGGAGAGATATTCGCTGTGGTGCATAAACTTTCATATGCAACGCATGAATATAAATAAAATAATATCGAGATATTATATAGACTGCTTTTTTTTATTATTCGCAAACTCAGTAATAAACTTTACTAATATATTGCAGCTAAACTGCTTACCCTGAATATTCAGGGTAAGCGTGAGAGTTAAAAAAAATTACAGCGGTTGGGTTTGCGCTTCTACCACGGCCAGCGCCACCATGTTGACGATACGACGCACCGATGCGATCGGCGTTAACACGTGAACCGGTTTCGCCACACCCATCAGCACCGGGCCGACAGTCACACCTTCCGAGCTGGAAACACGCAGTAAGTTGTAACTAATGCGGGCAGCTTCCATGTTCGGCATCACCAGAATATTGGCGGAACCTTTCAAAGAGCTGTCCGGCATACGGTCGTTGCGAATCGCTTCCACCAGCGCTGCATCGCCGTGCATTTCACCATCAATCATCAGTTCTGGTGCACGTTCCCTGACCAGTTCCAGCGCCTGACGCATTTTGCTCGACGACGGGCAGTCAGAAGAACCAAAGTTGGAGTGCGACAACAAAGCAACGCGCGGCTCAATACCAAAACGACGGACAGTTTCTGCCGCCATCAAGGTGATCTCCGCCAGCTCTTCTGCATCCGGTTCATCATTAACATATGTATCGGCAATAAAGGTGTTACCACTCGGCAGCAGCAGCGCGTTCATGGCACCTGCGGTGTGAACGCCATCGCGATAACCAAAGACATTTTTCACCACGCTAAAATGTTCATGATAATCACCCACCGTACCGCAAATCATTGCATCGGCTTCCCCACGCTGAACCATGATCGCGCCGATCACTGTCGGGTTACTGATCAGCGCCCGCTGCGCCTGTTCCTGAGTGACGCCGCGACGCTTCATGATCTGGAAGTATTCGGTCCAGTACTCTTTAAAGCGCGGATCGGATTCGTTATTGACGATCTCAAAATCAACGCCCGCTTTGATCTGCAAGCCCAGTTTCTGAATGCGCATTTCGATCACGTTCGGACGACCGATAAGGATCGGTTTCGCCAGTCCCAGCGTTACCAGTTCCTGAGTGGCATGCAGAACGCGCGCCTCTTCCCCTTCCGGCAGAACAACGCGCTTCGGCGCTTTGCGAGCCTGGGAGAAAATCGGCTTCATAAACAGGTTGGTTTTGTAAACGAACTCAGTCAGCTTGTCGATGTAGACGTCGAAATCAGCAATCGGACGAGTCGCCACGCCCGACTCCATCGCGGCTTTAGCGACCGCAGGAGCGATCTTAACGATCAAGCGCGGATCAAACGGTTTTGGAATGATGTATTCCGGACCAAAGCTCAGATCCTGATCGCCATACGCTGAAGCCACCACTTCGCTCTGTTCCGCATGGGCGAGTTCTGCAATCGCACGTACCGCCGCCAGTTTCATCTCTTCGTTGATGGCGGTTGCGCCAACGTCCAGCGCGCCACGGAAGATGAACGGGAAGCACAGGACGTTGTTCACCTGGTTCGGATAGTCAGAACGACCGGTGCAAATGATGGCATCCGGACGCACTTCTTTCGCCAGCGGCGGCAGAATTTCCGGTTCCGGGTTCGCCAGCGCCAGGATCATTGGCGCACGAGCCATTTTCTTCACCATTTCCTGGGTCAGCACTTTCGGGCCGGAACAGCCCAGGAAAATATCCGCGCCTTCAATCACATCATCGAGGGTACGTTTGCCGTCATCCACCACCGCATATGCGGCTTTGGTTTCCGCCATGTTTGGCTCACGGCCCTGATAGATAACGCCTTTTGAATCGCAAACCACGATGTTATGTTTTTGCAGACCCAGCGCTACCAGCAGGTTCATACAGGCGATTGCTGCGGCACCCGCGCCGGAAACCACCATCCGCACGTCGGAGATGTTTTTCTCCACCACGCGCAAGCCGTTGAGGATGGCGGCAGTGCTGATAATTGCCGTGCCGTGCTGATCGTCGTGGAATACCGGAATATTCATCCGCTCGCGCAGTTTCTGTTCAATATAGAAACATTCTGGCGCTTTAATGTCTTCGAGGTTGATGCCGCCGAAGGTTGGTTCGAGCGCGGCGACAACTTCAATAAATTTGTCCGGGTCGAGTTCGTCAACTTCAATGTCAAATACATCAATCCCGGCGAATTTCTTAAACAGAACGCCCTTGCCTTCCATCACCGGTTTGCCTGCCAGCGCGCCAATGTTGCCTAACCCCAGCACCGCCGTACCGTTAGAGATCACCGCCACTAGGTTACCGCGGGCGGTATATTTGTAGGCTTTTAACGGGTCTTTTTCGATTTCAAGACAAGGTGCGGCAACGCCTGGTGAGTAGGCCAGCGCCAGATCGCGCTGTGTTGCCAGAGGCTTGGTTGGAGAAACCTGGATTTTCCCTGGAACTGGAAATTCATGGAAATCAAGTGCACTTTGTTTTAACTGGTCATCCATTTGGTTGTTCCTTTCACGTAACGTTCACAAATAAAGTGTGTGGGCAACAGCCCCTGCCCACAACGTGGCGCACATTATTACCCTGCCGGAGTCTACAGACTTTGAGCAAGTCCAAACTCTCACCATTAATATAATGTTTTGGTAATAATCCTATAACACTGATGTTACCTGCTTAATCCAGCAATACCATGCCTGTCTGCTATGCTTTTTTGATGCGTTTAGCGAAATTTCTCAGAAGTGTGAATTAACGCACTCATCTAACACTTTACTTTTCAAGGAGTATTTCCTATGAACGAGTTAGACGGCATCAAACAGTTCACCACTGTCGTGGCAGACAGCGGCGATATTGAGTCCATTCGCCATTATCATCCCCAGGATGCCACCACCAATCCTTCGCTGTTACTCAAAGCTGCCGGATTATCACAATATGAGCATTTAATAGACGATGCTATCGCCTGGGGTAAAAAAAATGGCAAGACCCAGGAACAACAGGTGGTCGCAGCGTGTGACAAACTGGCGGTCAATTTCGGTGCTGAAATCCTCAAAATCGTACCCGGTCGCGTGTCAACAGAAGTTGATGCACGCCTCTCTTTTGATAAAGAAAAGAGTATTGAGAAGGCGCGCCATCTGGTGGACTTGTATCAGCAACAAGGCGTTGAGAAATCACGCATTCTGATCAAGCTGGCTTCGACCTGGGAAGGAATTCGCGCGGCAGAAGAGCTGGAAAAAGAAGGTATTAACTGCAACCTGACGCTGCTGTTTTCTTTTGCACAGGCACGGGCCTGTGCGGAAGCAGGCGTTTTTCTGATTTCGCCGTTTGTCGGGCGTATTTATGACTGGTATCAGGCACGCAAGCCGATGGACCCGTATGTGGTGGAAGAAGATCCGGGCGTTAAATCGGTGCGCAATATCTACGACTACTATAAGCAACACCACTATGAAACCATTGTGATGGGCGCGAGCTTCCGTCGCACCGAACAAATCCTCGCCTTAACCGGCTGCGATCGACTGACTATCGCACCGAATTTACTGAAGGAGCTGCAGGAAAAAGTTTCGCCAGTGGTACGTAAATTAATCCCACCTTCTCAGACGTTCCCACGCCCAGCTCCCATGAGCGAAGCGGAGTTCCGTTGGGAGCACAATCAGGATGCGATTGCGGTAGAAAAACTGTCTGAAGGCATTCGTCTGTTCGCCGTTGATCAACGCAAACTGGAAGATCTTCTTGCCGCCAAACTATAAACCAGCCACGGAGTGTTATATGTCCCGAAAAGACCTTGCCAATGCGATTCGCGCACTCAGTATGGATGCGGTACAAAAAGCCAACTCTGGTCATCCCGGCGCGCCGATGGGCATGGCTGATATTGCCGAAGTGCTGTGGAACGATTTTCTTAAACATAACCCTACCGACCCAACCTGGTATGATCGCGACCGCTTTATTCTTTCCAACGGTCACGCGTCGATGCTGCTCTACAGTTTGCTACATCTGACCGGTTACGACCTGCCGCTGGAAGAACTGAAGAACTTCCGTCAGTTGCATTCGAAAACCCCAGGCCACCCGGAGATTGGCTATACGCCAGGCGTTGAAACCACCACCGGCCCGCTTGGACAAGGTTTGGCGAACGCCGTCGGGCTGGCGATAGCAGAGCGTACACTGGCGGCGCAGTTTAACCAGCCAGACCATGAGATCGTCGATCACTTCACCTATGTGTTTATGGGCGACGGCTGCCTGATGGAAGGTATTTCCCACGAAGTCTGTTCGCTGGCAGGCACGCTGGGACTGGGCAAGCTGATTGGTTTTTACGATCACAACGGTATTTCCATCGACGGTGAAACAGAAGGCTGGTTTACCGACGATACGGCAAAACGTTTTGAAGCCTATCACTGGCATGTGATCCATGAAATCGACGGTCACGATCCGCAGGCGGTGAAGGAAGCGATCCTTGAAGCGCAAAGCGTGAAAGATAAGCCGTCGCTGATTATCTGCCGTACGGTGATTGGCTTTGGTTCGCCGAATAAAGCAGGTAAGGAAGAGGCGCACGGCGCACCACTGGGGGAAGAAGAAGTGGCGCTGGCACGGCAAAAACTGGGCTGGCACCATCCGCCATTTGAGATCCCTAAAGAGATTTATCACGCCTGGGATGCCCGTGAAAAAGGCGAAAAAGCGCAGCAGAGCTGGAATGAGAAGTTTGCCGCCTATAAAAAGGCTCATCCGCAACTGGCAGAAGAGTTTACCCGACGGATGAGCGGTGGTTTACCGAAGGACTGGGAGAAAACGACTCAGAAATATATCAATGAGTTACAGGCAAATCCGGCGAAAATCGCTACCCGTAAGGCTTCGCAAAATACGCTTAACGCTTACGGGCCGATGCTGCCTGAGTTGCTCGGCGGTTCGGCGGATCTGGCTCCCAGCAACCTGACCATCTGGAAAGGTTCTGTTTCGCTGAAGGAAGATCCAGCGGGCAACTACATTCACTACGGGGTGCGTGAATTTGGCATGACCGCTATCGCCAACGGCATCGCGCACCACGGCGGCTTTGTGCCGTATACCGCGACGTTCCTGATGTTTGTTGAATACGCCCGTAACGCCGCGCGGATGGCGGCACTGATGAAAGCGCGGCAGATTATGGTTTATACCCACGACTCAATTGGCCTGGGCGAAGATGGTCCGACGCACCAGGCTGTTGAGCAACTGGCCAGCCTGCGCTTAACGCCAAATTTCAGCACCTGGCGACCGTGCGATCAGGTGGAAGCGGCAGTGGGCTGGAAGCTGGCGGTTGAGCGCCACAACGGACCGACGGCACTGATCCTCTCAAGGCAGAATCTGGCCCAGGTGGAACGTACGCCGGATCAGGTTAAAGAGATTGCTCGTGGCGGTTATGTGCTGAAAGACAGCGGCGGTAAGCCAGATATTATTCTGATTGCCACCGGTTCAGAGATGGAAATTACCCTGCAAGCGGCAGAGAAATTAGCAGGAGAAGGTCGCAATGTACGCGTAGTTTCCCTGCCCTCGACCGATATTTTCGACGCCCAGGATGAGGAATATCGGGAGTCGGTGTTGCCTTCTAACGTTGCGGCTCGCGTGGCGGTGGAAGCAGGTATTGCCGATTACTGGTACAAGTATGTTGGTCTGAAAGGGGCAATTGTCGGGATGACGGGTTACGGGGAATCTGCTCCGGCGGATAAGCTGTTCCCGTTCTTTGGCTTTACCGCCGAGAATATTGTGGCAAAAGCGCATAAGGTGCTGGGAGTGAAAGGTGCCTGATGGTGATTGCCGGATGCTGATTGCCGGATGCGACGCTGACGCGTCTTATCCGGCCTACAGCGTCTTATCCGGCCTACATGTCCCGCCATTTTGTTTAACGGGTGATCCACAACGTGGGCCAGGCGTCTGGCCCATGCCAGTTATCGCAGGTGGGTTCTGCGGCGTAACGCACCAGGCGAAAACGCTGACCGTCAAAGCGCCAGCGCGCCTGAATGCCACAATCGCTTAATCCGCGCCCTTTCGCTAAGGTCACCAGTTCACGCGATTTCTCATCAAATGTTGCGTTCATCAGTTCCAGTTCATTCGTCTCCTGACCGTTGTTGAACGGCAAACGCAACCGAACCGGGCGCGAAGCTAGTGGCTTTTTACGCGACACAATCCATGCCAAATCAATGGTGTTATAGGCCCCTGCCTCACAGCTAATCATCATCAGCGCTTTATCATCAGTCAGCGCAGTGACATTCACCTCACGACGCAATGGATCAAGCGAGCAGCGCAGACCATTCATCCGCCAGTTTCCATAATCCAGCAAATCGTTGCGTTCTTCGAGTGAGAGTGGCGTCGGCGTTGGGTTAACCACCGCGACCTCTTTCAGCGCAGGCGCGGGCGGTACGCTGAGCGGCGGTTCGTCCCCTTTCTTGATCCACGCGGTTTCACTGCCAACGCGCTTTTGCTGAGCATCAATAAACAACAACGCTGCTTTTAAGCCACTCAGAGAAATGGTCTGATCGCCATCGCGTAAGGTGATTGCCTTCCCTTCCTGAATCATCTGCAAAAACGCGGTGATGGTTGCCGTATCATCGGTTACTAATAACCATGGTGAAATCCGCCACTTGTCACCACTTAACGCCAACGGCTCGCCATCTAACAGCAGCCGTGGCGCTATCTCCCCTTCTGACGCCTCCGGCGACTTCAATCCGCCGCGCTCAATACGTAAAACGGCATCGGTATGCGCCCCGGCGCTGCGGCTCAGGGTCATCACCAGTCCATTATGATCGCCCGTATTACGCGCCACGCAGAAATTTTGGTTATTACAGGTGACCTGCCAGTCGGAAAACGCCCGTTGCGCTGGTGCCGCCCACACCAAAGACGTCGGCAACAAAGCGAAAAAAAAGAGAAGGAAAATGCGATAGCGCATGGACGGTACGACCCCAGAAGTTCAAACAAACAGCACAAGTCGTATCTTCGTTGCGCAGGTAGCGCGGCTCAATCGGATTTGTCGGATTGAGCCAATAATAAACAACGAAATATTATTGTTATTTTTCAGTCCATTAAATGTGACGTTTGCAAATAGTTAAGCAATAACACCGTCTTACCGTCACGTATCTCGCCGGTTTTGATCATCTCCAGCGCCTGGCTGAACGGCAGCTCGAGCACTTCAATATCTTCATCTTCGACACCGCCACCGGCGTTAGCGCGCTGATTGTCACTGTATTCGGCGATAAAAAAGTGGATTAGCTCAGTCACACCGCCTGGCGACATATACAGTTCAAATAATTTGCGCACTTCACCCACTTCATAGCCCGTCTCTTCAATCGCTTCTTTGCGAATACACACTTCCGGTTCGTCGTTATCCAGCAGCCCGGCGCAGGTTTCAATCAGCTGCCCGCTTTCATTGCCATTAACCCAGGTAGCGACACGGAACTGACGAATCAGAACCACGGTCTTTTTCTTCGCGTTGTACAGGAGGATCGTCGCACCATTACCGCGATCGTAAACTTCACGTTTATGGCGGATAACTTCGCCATCTTTGCGCATGAGATCGTAGGTAATGTTGTGCAGGGTGAAATAGTTATCGGAGAGAATTTTGTCTTTAATGAGGGTGATTTGTTGCGTCATACCGACTCCACAGCGCGAAATGAACAATTATCTTACGCTGTGAAGTCGGGTTTGTCTGCGCAGGCTATCAGTGAGATTTGACTGATTTTACCCCCAGCCAGTCAATAATCCCCTGTGCCGCATGACGTCCTTCTGCCATTGCGGTAACCACCAGATCCGCACCACGCACGGCGTCACCACCAGCGAAGATTTTCGGATTGGTGGTCTGGTAACGGTACTGGCTTTCCACATCCGCGATGATGCGGCCCCATTTATCTACCGTTACACCGTGCGACTCCAGCCACGGCATCCCGTGTGGATTGAAGCCAAACGCCATAATCACCGCGTCGGCTGGCATGACAAATTCACTGCCTTCCACCGGCACTGGACGCCGACGCCCCTGGGCATCCGGCTCGCCAAGACGCGTGCGCAGGAAACGAATCCCGCAGACGTGACCTTGTTCATTCAGCTCAAGCGCCACCGGCTGGACGTTAAATTCGAAGTTGGCCCCCTCTTCGCGGGCGTTCTTCACTTCTTTCTTCGAGCCTGGCATGTTAGCTTCATCACGACGATAAGCGCAGGTGACGTTACTCGCGCCGTGGCGCAGTGCGGTACGCACACAGTCCATCGCGGTGTCGCCACCGCCCAGTACCACGACGTTAAGTCCGGCGGTATTGATAAACGGCTCTTCCGGTAGCTCTTCGAGCCCCATCACCTGTTTAGTGTTGGCAATGAGGAACGGCAGCGCGTCATAAACGCCCGGCGCATCTTCATTGGGTAAACCCGCTTTCATGGAACGGTAAGTGCCTACGCCAACGAAGACCGCGTCGTATTGTTCCAAAAGCGAATCCAAAGAGACATCTTTACCCACTTCACAATTGAGTTCGAAGTGAATCCCCATCGCGCTGAAGATTTCCCGACGGCGTGCCAGCAGGGATTTATCCAGTTTGAAAGAAGGAATGCCGAAAGTGAGCAAGCCACCGATTTCTGGATGGCGATCGTACACCGTCACCCCCACGCCATTGCGGGTCAGAACATCCGCACAGGCCAGCCCTGCCGGACCTGCACCGATAATCGCCACCCGCTTGTCCACTTTGGTGACATGGCTTAAGTCAGGACGCCAACCTTTCGCCAACGCCTGATCTGAAATGTAGCGTTCAATGTTGCCGATAGTTACCGCGCCGTGCTCATCGCGAATAGTACAGGCACCTTCACACAAACGGTCTTGCGGACAAACGCGTCCGGTAATTTCCGGCAGGGTGTTGGTCTGGTGAGAAAGCTCGACGGCGGCGTCGATGTTTCCGGCTTTCACCAGTTCAATCCACTGCGGTATATGGTTATGCAGCGGGCAGGTCCATTCACAAACGCTGTGCTCGCCGCACTTAAGGCAGCGCGAGGCTTCCCGTTGTGCCAGGTCGGCGCGAAATGGCAGATAAATTTCATCAAAACCGGTTTTGCGCGCTTCAATCGCCAGTTTATCCGGCTCGCCACGCGCGGGCGTTGCCTGCATTTGTTCGACTTTACTCATTACCGGCATTTCTTGCGCCGCGGTACTGGCATGCCACGGTTGATGTTCCTGACGCGCGGTGCGCAAGCGGCGGGATTTCGCCATGCCGGAGAGTGCGACGTCAGTGACCAGTTGCAGCGCGTCCGCCGGGCAATTCTCAACACAGGCAGGACCGTTTTCGCGCCCCGCACAAAGGTCGCATTTATGCGCCATGGCTTTTACTTTTCCTGCCGCGACGGGTGTCAGGACGATTTGCATCGTACCAAAAGGACAGGCCACCACGCAGGATTTACAGCCAATACACTTTTGCTGATTGACCTGAATGCTGTCATCAACGTGGCTGATTGCGCCATTAGGGCAGCTACGGGCGCAGGGCGCATCTTCACAATGGTGACAGGTCACTGCACTACGTTGCTGTTGATGTTTGATAACCGTAATTCGGGGATGAAAATGGTGTTGGCTCAGGACATGTTGCTCATCATTGTGAGCCATGACACAGGCGATTTCACAAGCATGACAACCCAGACATTGCTGACTGTTGGCCATAATAAAACGATTCATAACGACCTTCTTTTTTGGTTGTAAAAACCTTATTCTTTATATGAGTGTTGTTATTACCCGACTTACAGGGGAATCGGCAATGTTCATGTGCCCAGAATAAGTAACTATTTCGCTATAAACTGTGGCAGATCAAATAATCCCATCACTGACTAAATTGCGTTTCAGCGAACTGGAACATTAATGATTTTTTGTGGAGAAGACGCGTGTGATTGTTAAACGACCCGTCTCGGCCAGTCTGGCCCGGGCCTTTTTTTACATTGTGCTGCTGTCGATTCTTTCCACGGGTATCGCTCTGCTAACTCTGGCGAGCAGTTTGCGCGACGCTGAGGCTATCAATATTGCCGGATCGCTGCGTATGCAGAGTTACCGCCTGGGCTACGACTTGCAAAGTGGCAGTCCACAACTCAATGCACATCGCCAGTTATTTCAGCAGGCACTGCATTCACCGGTATTAACCAACCTCAACGTCTGGTATGTGCCAGAAGCAGTAAAAACTCGCTATGCGCATCTGAATGCCAACTGGCTGGAGATGAATAATCGGCTCAGCAAGGGCGATTTGCCGTGGTATCAGGCCAATATTAATAATTATGTTAATCAGATAGACCTGTTCGTACTGGCTTTACAGCACTACGCTGAACGCAAAATGCTGCTGGTGGTGGCGATTTCCCTGGCTGGCGGCATCGGTATTTTCACGCTGGTCTTTTTTACTTTGCGCCGCATACGCCATCAGGTGGTTGCCCCGCTGAATCAGCTGGTTACCGCCAGTCAGCGTATTGAACACGGGCAGTTCGACTCGCCGCCGCTGGATACCAACCTGCCGAATGAGCTTGGTCTGCTTGCAAAAACCTTTAACCAGATGTCGAGCGAGCTGCATAAATTGTACCGTTCGCTGGAAGCGTCAGTAGAAGAAAAGACCCGCGATCTCCACGAGGCCAAGCGTCGTCTGGAGGTGTTGTATCAGTGTTCGCAGGCGCTGAACACTAGCCAGATTGATGTGCATTGTTTCCGCCATATTTTGCAGATTGTTCGCGACAATGAAGCGGCTGAATATCTGGAGTTAAATGTCGGTGAAAACTGGCGGATTAGCGAAGGGCAACCAAACCCGGAATTGCCGATGCAGATTTTACCGGTGACAATGCAAGAGACGGTTTACGGCGAACTGCACTGGCAAAATAGTCACGTTTCATCATCAGAACCGCTGCTTAACAGCGTTTCGTCGATGCTGGGACGCGGTTTGTACTTTAATCAGGCGCAGAAGCATTTTCAGCAATTATTGTTGATGGAAGAAC
This sequence comes from Escherichia sp. XD33, assembly GCF_019375075.1. Classification (NCBI taxonomy): domain Bacteria; kingdom Pseudomonadati; phylum Pseudomonadota; class Gammaproteobacteria; order Enterobacterales; family Enterobacteriaceae; genus Escherichia; species Escherichia sp. XD33. The sequence goes on along the minus strand of NZ_JAENDM010000014.1, from coordinate 42,942 downwards.
GTGCGACCATCGCCCGCGAATTGCACGACTCGCTGGCTCAGGTACTTTCTTACTTACGTATCCAGTTGACGTTACTGAAGCGTTCGATACCGGAAGATAACGCCACCGCACAAAGTATCATGGCCGATTTTTCCCAGGCGTTGAATGATGCTTATCGGCAGTTACGCGAGCTGTTGACTACTTTCCGCCTGACGCTGCAGCAGGCGGATCTCCCCTCCGCATTGAGGGAAATGCTGGATACGTTACAAAATCAAACCAGCGCCAAACTGACCCTCGACTGCCGTCTGCCAACCCTGGCACTGGATGCGCAAATGCAGGTGCATTTGTTGCAAATTATTCGCGAAGCGGTGCTGAATGCGATGAAGCACGCCAACGCCAGCGAAATCGCCGTCAGTTGCGTCACCGCGCCGGACGGCAATCACACGGTTTATATCCGTGATAACGGGATTGGTATCGGTGAACCGAAAGAACCCGAAGGTCATTATGGTCTGAATATCATGCGCGAACGCGCGGAACGGCTAGGTGGGACGCTGACTTTTTCACAACCTTCCGGCGGCGGCACGTTAGTGAGTATTAGCTTTCGCTCTGCGGAGGGTGAGGAAAGTCAGTTAATGTAATGCCTCCTACTGACCAAAGAATACTTGCACTTAAGGTTCAGTATAAAAGGGCATGATAATTTACATTAACTCCTTTTTTTCTCCACGATTGGCTCGTACCTTGCCGCTACAGTGAAGCAAGTCAAGCCTACAACGATACGCAGAAACACGAGGTCCTCTTTTAATGGCGAATTTCTTTATTGATCGCCCCATTTTTGCCTGGGTGCTGGCAATCCTGTTGTGTCTGACAGGTACCCTGGCGATTTTTTCATTGCCCGTTGAACAATACCCCGATCTCGCGCCACCGAATGTGCGAGTGACCGCTAACTATCCCGGCGCATCGGCCCAGACGCTGGAAAACACCGTGACCCAGGTTATCGAGCAAAATATGACCGGCCTCGATAATCTCATGTATATGTCATCTCAGAGCAGTGGCACCGGTCAGGCATCTGTCACTTTAAGTTTTAAAGCAGGCACCGATCCGGACGAAGCCGTGCAGCAAGTACAAAACCAGCTGCAATCAGCCATGCGAAAGTTACCGCAGGCGGTGCAAAATCAGGGCGTGACGGTGCGTAAAACCGGCGATACCAACATTCTGACCATTGCCTTCGTCTCTACCGATGGTTCGATGGATAAACAGGATATTGCTGATTATGTTGCCAGTAATATTCAGGACCCGTTAAGCCGCGTAAATGGCGTCGGGGATATTGATGCCTATGGTTCGCAATATTCCATGCGTATCTGGCTGGACCCGGCGAAACTCAACAGTTTCCAGATGACAGCTAAAGATGTCACTGATGCCATTGAGTCACAGAACGCGCAGATTGCGGTTGGGCAACTTGGTGGTACACCTTCCGTCGATAAGCAGGCGCTCAACGCCACCATTAACGCCCAGTCACTGCTGCAAACACCAGAACAGTTCCGCGATATCACCTTGAGGGTGAATCAAGACGGCTCAGAGGTAAGGCTGGGCGATGTCGCCACCGTCGAAATGGGGGCGGAGAAATACGATTATCTTAGCCGCTTCAATGGTAAGCCAGCCTCCGGGCTGGGGGTAAAACTGGCCTCCGGCGCAAACGAAATGGCGACAGCGGAGCTGGTGCTCAATCGTCTCGACGAGCTGGCGCAGTACTTCCCGCACGGACTGGAATACAAGGTGGCGTATGAAACCACCTCGTTTGTTAAAGCCTCCATTGAAGACGTGGTGAAAACGCTGCTGGAAGCTATCGCTCTGGTTTTCCTCGTTATGTATCTGTTCCTGCAAAACTTCCGCGCCACGCTGATACCCACTATCGCCGTGCCGGTGGTGTTGATGGGAACCTTCTCCGTACTTTACGCCTTCGGTTACAGCGTCAACACCTTAACCATGTTCGCGATGGTGCTGGCGATCGGTCTGCTGGTGGATGACGCCATCGTGGTGGTGGAAAACGTCGAACGTATTATGAGTGAGGAAGGACTCACTCCTCGCGAAGCCACACGTAAATCGATGGGGCAGATCCAGGGGGCACTGGTCGGGATTGCGATGGTTCTTTCGGCGGTATTTGTACCAATGGCCTTCTTCGGCGGCACCACCGGTGCCATCTATCGCCAGTTCTCTATTACCATTGTTGCGGCGATGGTGCTGTCAGTACTGGTAGCGATGATCCTCACTCCGGCTCTGTGTGCCACACTACTTAAGCCACTGAAAAAAGGTGAGCATCATGGGCAAAAAGGCTTTTTTGCCTGGTTTAACCAGATGTTTAACCGCAACGCCGAACGCTACGAAAAAGGGGTGGCGAAAATTCTCCACCGTAGCCTGCGCTGGATTGTGATTTATGTCCTGCTGCTTGGCGGCATGGTGTTCCTGTTCCTGCGTTTGCCGACGTCGTTCTTACCGCTGGAAGACCGTGGCATGTTTACTACCTCGGTACAGTTGCCCAGCGGTTCAACGCAACAACAGACCCTGAAAGTCGTTGAGCAAATCGAGAAATACTACTTCACCCATGAAAAAGACAACATCATGTCGGTGTTTGCCACCGTTGGTTCTGGCCCTGGGGGTAACGGGCAAAACGTGGCGCGAATGTTTATCCGCCTGAAAGACTGGAGCGAACGCGACAGTAAGACCGGCACCTCGTTTGCCATTATCGAGCGTGCAACGAAGGCGTTTAACCAAATTAAAGAAGCTCGCGTTATCGCCAGCAGCCCGCCAGCAATTAGCGGTCTTGGTAGTTCTGCAGGTTTTGATATGGAGTTGCAGGACCACGCTGGAGCGGGTCACGATGCGCTGATGGCAGCACGTAATCAGTTGCTGGCGCTGGCGGCGGAAAACCCGGAGCTAACCCGTGTGCGCCATAACGGCCTCGACGACAGTCCGCAGTTGCAGATTGATATCGACCAGCGTAAAGCTCAGGCGCTGGGCGTTGCTATCGACGATATTAACGACACACTGCAAACCGCCTGGGGTTCGAGCTATGTGAATGACTTTATGGATCGCGGTCGCGTGAAGAAAGTCTATGTGCAGGCAGCTGCGCCGTATCGCATGCTGCCAGATGACATCAATCTCTGGTATGTCCGAAATAAAAATGGCGGCATGGTGCCCTTCTCTGCTTTCGCGACCTCACGCTGGGAAACAGGCTCGCCGCGTCTGGAACGCTATAACGGTTATTCTGCGGTTGAGATTGTTGGGGAAGCCGCACCGGGGGTCAGTACCGGTACGGCGATGGATATTATGGAATCGTTAGTGAAGCAGCTGCCAAACGGCTTTGGTCTGGAGTGGACGGCGATGTCGTATCAGGAGCGGCTTTCCGGCGCGCAGGCTCCGGCGCTGTACGCCATTTCCTTGCTGGTGGTATTCCTGTGTCTGGCTGCGTTGTATGAAAGCTGGTCGGTGCCGTTCTCGGTAATGCTGGTCGTGCCGCTGGGGGTAATCGGCGCGCTGCTGGCAACCTGGATGCGCGGGCTGGAAAACGACGTTTACTTCCAGGTGGGCCTGTTAACGGTCATTGGTTTATCGGCGAAAAACGCCATCCTGATCGTCGAGTTTGCTAACGAGATGAACCAAAAAGGCCACTACCTGTTTGAAGCGACGCTCCACGCCTGCCGTCAGCGTTTACGCCCGATTCTGATGACCTCGCTGGCATTTATCTTCGGCGTATTGCCAATGGCAACCAGCACGGGTGCCGGTTCCGGTGGTCAGCATGCGGTGGGTACTGGCGTAATGGGCGGGATGATTTCGGCCACTATTCTGGCTATTTACTTCGTGCCGCTGTTCTTTGTGCTGGTGCGCCGCCGCTTCCCGCTGAAGCCGCGCCCGGAATAAGCAATAAAAAAGGCGACATGCCAATGTGTCGCCTTTTTCAACTTTCCGATTAAGAACCTGCTCAGCGGGTTCTTGCTGTTTGTACTTTGTCTCAGGAATTACTTACGAAGCATAACTTCGATAAAGTCTTTCCAGTTCCCCAGTTCACGTTCAATCATAACAACCTCTCTTATAATTATGGGTATTCTACGGAAACAATATACCGTGGTGAAGCTAATTTACTCGATTGCTGCGATGACTACCTCCGGGGGACAAATCTTATGTAAATACTATGGTCCTGCGGTGATGATTTGTATGTGATACACAGCAACATTTCGAGATATTCATACGGCATCTAATACTGATTTAATTCTGGTTAAAATATAGACAGATAACAAGATGAATATTCTTAATGTTTACGTTAAAAATGTTTAATATTATTTAATAGTTGTTAATTTGAATACTTCGATAATGTTATATTTCCTGATAATCATTTGCAGGCAAAATGTTTTCACCCTTAAATGAGTATTTATTCTCATAAATCGAAAAAGGATTCATTATGGTTACACTTTACGGTATCAAAAATTGTGACACCATTAAAAAGGCTCGCCGTTGGCTGGAAGCCAATAACATCGACTATCGTTTTCATGATTACCGCGTCGATGGGCTGGACAGCGAATTATTGAACGATTTTATCAACGAATTAGGCTGGGAAGCGTTACTCAACACCCGTGGTACAACCTGGCGTAAACTGGACGAAACCACCCGCAATAAAATCACCGATGCGGCCTCTGCGGCGGCATTAATGACTGAAATGCCTGCAATTATCAAACGTCCATTGCTCTGCGTGCCCGGTAAGCCTATGCTGCTGGGTTTCAGTGATTCCAGTTATCAGCAATTTTTCCATGAGGTGTAGTCTATGTCGTGCCCGGTTATTGAGCTGACACAACAGCTTATTCGCCGCCCTTCCCTGAGTCCTGATGATGCAGGATGCCAGGCTTTGTTGATTGAACGTTTGCAGGCGATCGGTTTTACCGTTGAACGCATGGACTTTGCCGATACGCAGAATTTTTGGGCATGGCGTGGGCAGGGTGAAACGTTAGCCTTTGCCGGGCATACCGACGTGGTGCCGCCTGGCGACGCCGATCGTTGGATCAATCCCCCGTTTGAACCCACCATTCGTGACGGCATGTTATTCGGGCGCGGTGCGGCAGATATGAAAGGCTCGCTGGCGGCGATGGTGGTGGCGGCAGAACGTTTTGTCGCACAACATCCCAACCATACGGGGCGACTGGCATTTCTGATCACCTCTGATGAAGAAGCCAGTGCCCACAACGGTACGGTAAAAGTCGTCGAAGCGTTAATGGCACGTAATGAGCGTCTCGATTACTGCCTGGTTGGCGAACCGTCGAGTATCGAAGTGGTAGGTGATGTGGTGAAAAATGGTCGTCGCGGATCATTAACCTGCAACCTTACCATTCATGGCGTTCAGGGGCATGTTGCCTACCCACATCTGGCTGACAATCCGGTACATCGCGCAGCACCTTTCCTTAATGAATTAGTGGCTATTGAGTGGGATCAGGGCAATGAATTCTTCCCGGCGACCAGTATGCAGATTGCCAATATTCAGGCGGGAACGGGCAGTAACAACGTTATTCCGGGTGAACTGTTTGTGCAGTTTAACTTCCGCTTCAGCACCGAACTGACTGATGAGATGATCAAAGCGCAGGTGCTTGCCCTGCTTGAAAAACATCAACTGCGCTATACGGTGGATTGGTGGCTTTCCGGGCAGCCATTTTTGACCGCGCGCGGTAAACTGGTGGATGCGGTCGTTAACGCGGTTGAGCACTATAATGAAATTAAACCGCAGCTACTGACCACAGGCGGAACGTCCGACGGGCGCTTTATTGCCCGCATGGGGGCGCAGGTGGTGGAACTCGGGCCGGTCAATGCCACTATTCATAAAATTAATGAATGTGTGAACGCTGCCGACCTGCAGCTACTTGCCCGTATGTATCAACGTATCATGGAACAGCTCGTCGCCTGATGAGTGGTTCTGCAAGAGGAAATAAGCATGGACTGGCTGGCTAAATATTGGTGGATTCTGGTGATTGTCTTTTTGGTAGGCGTCCTGCTGAACGTGATTAAAGATCTCAAGCGCGTCGACCATAAGAAATTTCTCGCCAACAAGCCGGAGCTTCCCCCGCATCGTGATTTCAACGATAAGTGGGACGATGACGACGACTGGCCGAAAAAGGATCAACCGAAGAAGTAAGCTGAGTGCTCAACCGTAGGCCGGATAAGGCGTTAACGCCGCATCCGGCAATGGTGAACGATGCCTGATGCGACGCTCACGCGTCTTATCAGGCCAGGTAATCTGTCTTTTACATCATTTCAATCACATCATCATCGCCAGGCTTACCGCCGCTTAGCGCTTCGTCGAAATAATGTTTCGGAATGGTATAACGCAAGTGATCCAGGGCAAATTGCATACTGCGATTGTCGATCGCATGGCCTAAATCCTCCACGATATCCAGCGTCACGTCACCACCGGCACTGATTAACGCTTCCTGCGCCGCAACCGCATGCGCCAGATCGATAACCGGATCTTCACCGCCATGAATCAGGTGAATTGTCGTTGCTGTAGACGCGGTTTCCGGCAGGCTCGCATAGCGTCCGTTAAAGGCAATGACGCGCGAAGCAAGGCCCGGTTCGGCTTTAATACTCTCCAGCGCCATAATCGCGCCTTGAGAGAAACCGATTAACGCCGTGGCGTTAGCCCCTACTCCGCTCTGTTTCTGCCAGTAGCGTACCGTCTCAATAAACGTCGGCATGATCGCATCCACACGCGCCTGGCGATTATCTTCCGTAATACCCTGCACCGAAAACCACTGACGCCCCGCCGGATTACCGCTCGGCTCCGCGCCTCCGACACTCACCACCAGCGCATCAGGAAATAGCGGCGCAAACCAGCTGCCTATTTCCCCCATTGCCACCGGGTTATCCCCGACACCGTGGAAAAGCAGTAACAACTGTTGCGCAGGTTTATCCGGGCTTTGAACAACAAAATGGTCATGTTTCATGGCGAACTCCTTAACTGATGTCATTAATTTTACGCCGCTGACTCACAATGACCATGGGAGAAAATTGAAGGAGTCAGTGAAAAAATTGCCATTGAGTTATGCGATCGCGCAGACGCTCAGTGCGAACCTCATTAAGTGCGAACAGCGCCTGCGCGGCCTCTTCCCGCTGGCGAACCAGTAACATCTTGCGGCCTGAAAGTTTAAGTGTGGTACATAACTGCGCGTCACTGGCGTTTTTCTGTAAACGCCCACGCAGCGCCGGTAATGCCAGTTCACTGGTTTGTAGCAGACGCAATAAGCAACCTAACGATGTTAATAGCGGACGATGAGCGAAAGCAAAACCGGCCAGTTCAAGCCAGTCGTCGTCAGAAAGGACGGCATCGTTTAGTGGATCAACAGGAAGCGTTTCGCCATTCCACTGCGCGAGAGCTTGCGCATCGCGACGTAAACGGTAATGCTCACGTTCAGCCAGCTGTTTACCCGCATCACTCATCGGTAACAGCGCCATCGCCGTATAGCAACCGCTGCTGGCTTCACGATGATTACCCATTCGTACCAGCACAAAACCGCAGCGTTGCCAGAAACGCCATAACTCCCCGGTGTAACCAAAACTCACCGAAAGATAGTCGAGGTCTTGCGTATATTGCAAAGCACCAGCAATAAGTTGCCGCCCTGTGCCTTCCCGCTGACGAGCCGGATGAACTGCTATCCGGCTGACCCGCCGTCCGCGCAATGTTGCCGCCAGTGGATTGCTACCGTGCGCCGCCAGCGACTGAGCCACCAGATTACCCCGAGGGCGACGAAAACCTGCCCATACCGCCTGACTGAGTTCTTGAGATAATCCACCCTCATCCACCAGCCACAGCGCTCCGGCAATCTCGTTTTCGCCAGCCGCCTGTAAAAAATGTTGCCCTGGTGCATCCATCATGCGGCGTAAATCCAGCGGCGAGGTCCGGTAGTGCGCACCAGACAATAGCTGATAAACCTTTAACGGCGTTTCTGGCTCGCTTCGCCATAACGTTTGTTCAAATGCGGAAATGACGATATTGCCTTGTGGTGTATGGGTGAAGTTTTCATCGTCAAAAACCAGTGCCTCACTAACCATTTTTTCCAGCGGGCATCCCTGTGCCCAGCGGATCGGCTGTTGCAGTTCAAAACGGTGTAAATGCGGAAAGCGAGCGCAAAATTTCAGCAAAAAACCACGTCCGGTGCCTTCGTAGCCCTGCACCGTAGTGGTTAACAACGTTCGAGGAAAACGCGATACCAGTTGATGCAACAACGGCGCAGGTATGGCTGCGGCTTCGTCGACCACCAGCCAGTCGGCTTGCTCATCGCTGGCTAACAAGGCATCCGGCGCAATAAAGCGAAACTTCTCGCCCGCAAATTGTGCCAGTACATCCGTTGCCGCTTTTGCGGGCGCGGTGACAATCGCACTGCCCGCAATACGAGAAATGAGTTGCCCTGCCAGCGCCGACTTACCGCGCCCACGCGCAGCCGTTACCGCTGCCACGCCCGGCGGCATGGTCAGTAGCTGCTGTAAGAGTTGCTGTTGTTCTGGTTGTGGTGCGCCGGTCGCGGGGTGCCAGTCAGTACGGGGAGTAAAATGCGCCAACGAGAACGGCTGGTTTTGCCGCCAGAGGATAGCGTCGTTATCCGCCGTAAGTACGCGTTTGAGATGCTGGACAAAATGCGGCGTCGCAATAGGGTCAGGGCAATCACTCCAGCGCAGCGAGTCGGCATCAGGTTGGTTTTCCCACTCTTCCCATACAGGGAGTAACAAAACCAGCCAGCTTCCCGCTTTCAACGTTCCGCTAAGTGCGGCAAAGGCAGCGGCATCAAAGCCGTGGCGGGCGTCGAATACCGCATGCCGGAACTCGCGCCCAAGTAAAGTTTGTAGTGCCGAGGGAGAACAGTGGTTTTCAGCATCTGGCCGCGGCGAAATCCACAGCCAGTCGCCAGGTAAGGCATCACGCAACTTAAGAGTATGCTCAAAACACCAACCCTCTTCCCCGCTCAACACCAGCAAGCGGCGGATCCCTTCACGTTTCATTTGCGCTGTTAATGTGTGAAGCGCAGTCAGTTCAGCCATCCCTGCCCCGGAAGTTAAATGCTTTTACCAAAAGTATTGCATTGTGCCGGATCGCCGCTGTCGAAACCACGTTTAAACCAGCTGTAGCGTTGCTGAGAAGTGCCATGAGTGAAACTGTCTGGTACTACTCGCCCCTGACTTTGCTGTTGTAAACGGTCATCGCCGATGGCCTGCGCCGCATTCAGCGCCTCTTCCAGATCGCCGGTTTCCAGAACGCCTTGCTGCTGCATACTATGCCCCCAGACACCGGCAAAACAGTCGGCCTGGAGTTCCATACGCACAGATAAGCGGTTCACTTCCGCCTGCGTCGCGTTTTGTTGCAGTTGACGAACTTTCGGCTCGATGCCTAACAGTTTCTGCACATGATGACCGACTTCATGGGCGATAACGTACCCCTGGGCAAAATCGCCATCCGCGCCAAGTTTGTCTTTCATGTCATCATAGAAGGAGAGATCGATATAAACTGTGCCATCCGCCGGGCAATAGAACGGCCCCATAATGGACTGGCCCGCCCCGCAGCCGGTGCGCGTCATTCCACGGTACATGACCAGCTTCGGTTGCTGATAGGTCTTACCCATCTTTTCGAACTGTTGTCCCCAGGTGTCTTCCGTGGTTGCCAGAATCACCGAGGTGAATTTTGCGGCTTCGTCTTCATTTGGGCTAATTGACCGCGTTGATTGCTGTTGAGAAACCGGCTGCCCGGTCATCAACCCGGTTAAATCAACGCCATAGTAGCCTGCAACCAGCACGACTATCAGTAAAATCAGCCCGCCTTTACCGCTCGGCAGGCGAAAACCGGGACCGCCCATAGACGGACCACCAGAGCTGTTGCGCCTGTCTTCAACATTGTCACTTTCACGTCGCCCTTGCCAACGCATAGATACCTCAACAATATATTCATTATAGAAATGATCGTAGGTGGTTCAGAGGAAGATTACCACAGGAAAGCGGGATGAAATGGCGGAGGAATGAGCGTTCAATGCATATATTCCGAGAGCGGTTGTCTTGCCGTGCCAGCTGCACGGCAAGATGATGAACAGAAAAATCAGTCCAGCTGTACACCCAGGCGGCGGGCGACGGCTTCATAGGCCTCGATCAGGCCACCGAGGCTCTGGCGGAAACGGTCTTTGTCCATTTTCTCCAGCGTTTCTTTGTCCCACAGGCGGCTGCCGTCCGGGGAAAACTCATCGCCCAGTACCACTTCACCTTTGTACAGACCAAACTCCAGCTTGAAGTCGACCAGAATCAGACCAGCATCATCGAACAGTTTTTTCAGCACGTCGTTCGCTTTGTAGGTCAGCTCTTTCATACGCGCCAGGTTCTCTTTGCTCACCCAGCCAAAGGTTTCGCAGTAAGATTCGTTGACCATCGGATCGTGCATGGCGTCGTTTTTCAGGAACAGATCGAACAGCGGCGGGTTCAGCTCAATACCTTCTTCGATTCCAAGACGTTTCACCAGAGAGCCAGCAGCACGGTTACGCACGACACACTCAACCGGCACCATATCCAGCTTTTTCACCAGACATTCGGTATCGGAGAGCAGACGCTCCATTTGAGTCGGGATACCCGCTTCAGCCAGTTTGCTCATAATGAAGTAGTTGAACTTGTTGTTCACCATACCTTTGCGATCAAACTGCTCAATGCGCGCGCCATCCCCTGCTGACGTATCATTGCGGAATTCGAGCACCAACAGGTCCGGGTTTTCCGTGCTGTATACGGTTTTCGCTTTACCACGATACAACTCAGCTTGCTTTTGCATCTTTATCACTCCTGGGTGTGAATTAACGTTTTAAAATCTTTTGCTGTCTGGTGTGCCGGATGTTTTGTCGGATGCGGCGTGAACGCCTTATCCGAACTACGTCCGACAAACAAATTTCGTGCGAATTACCGCTAAAATCGCGTTTTCCTGCAGACGCACACGTTTGCGTATCATATCAGAAAAAAGGGCCGGATGATTCCAGCCCTGTATTTTTACTTGCTAAACGCAGCCTGGAAGACAGCTACCAGCGCGTCGTTCTGACTCTGAGTCAGAGTATGACCTTTCGGATCGATGAACTGTAGGCTGCTGCGGTTATCTAAATCGCCAACCTGCAGTTTATAGTCACCGGATGCCAGGCCTGGATCGCTCGCGCCCAGTTCCTGCCAGTCGCTGTCAGACAGCGGCTTATAAGTTACGGCCATGTTGCCCTGCGAACGGGTGCTGTCGGTCACTTTCATGCCCACTTTTTCCAGCGCCGCTGGCAGACGTTGCCAAACCACATTGAACGGCCCGCGTACGACCAGCATTGGTAAACCGGTGTCATCAGCTGCACTTTGTACGTCCATAGTGGTGGAGGCACGATTTTGCGCAGCGTTCGCGGCGTCAGTGGCAGATTTATCCAGACCGGCGGAAATAACGTTCATCATCTCCGTGCTGTAACGCTGCATGGAAGCCGCGTCTGCAACCGGTTTGCCCGCCTGTTCCAGGTTCAGCAGTTTAACCGTAACCGCCTGCTGATAACCCTGCGGCTTAACAGAGATTTGATAACGACCACGATACTGCTCGTCTTCGTCCAGACGGTTCCATTGTACCCAATCGGTGGTCAGTGTCTGACCAGCATCATCACGTTGGGTGATGGTGTAGTTTTTCGCCTGCAGCACGCTAACCACCTGCGGCCACAGAGTATTGCCACGACCATTTTCCACCAGCAATGAAGCGGTATCGCCCGTGAACTGGGTACGCGCGCCAGAAACCAGTGCCAGCGGCTGGGCTGGTGGACGAATGTCCAGCGCCTTACCGACAGCACCACTACCGTTGGTCACCGGGATTGCATAATCACCGGAGGTCACCGGCAAAATCATTCCAGCCGGGGCATGAAGCTCCGCAAGCGGTGCCGCTTCCAGGTAGGCTTCATCACCACTGACCTGACGCTTATAGCGTGAGTCAGAACTACAGGCAGCGAGTAATAAAACAAGCGAAACACCCGCAACCTTTGCCAGGCGCGACTTTTGAACAGAGTAAGCCATCAAATCTCCCTAAACTTTACAGCAAACCGGCATGCTTAAGCGCCGCTCTGACCGTCTCACGACCACTGTCGGTGATTGGTGTCATTGGCAGGCGCAGCGTATCGGTCGCCACAAGACCCAGTTCCTTACATGCCCATTTCACCGGGATTGGATTGGGTTCGACAAATAGTTTGTTGTGTAATGGCATCAGACGCTGATTAATAACGCGTGCCTCGGCAAAATGCCCTTCTGCTGCCAGTTTGCACATCTGGGCCATATCACGCGCTGCGACGTTAGCCGTAACGGAAATAACCCCATGACCGCCTAATTGCATGAAGTCCAGCGCGCTCGCATCATCGCCGCTCAGCAGAACAAAATCATCTGAAACCAGCTCTTTGATCTGGTTTACACGCGTTAAGTTCCCTGTTGCCTCTTTGATTCCGATAATATTTTTTACTTTCGCCAGACGGCCCACCGTTTCCGGGAGCAGATCGCAGCCAGTACGGGACGGCACATTATACAGAATTTGCGGCAGGTCAGTATGCTCAGCGATGGCTTTGAAATGCTGATACAAACCTTCTTGCGACGGACGATTGTAGTAAGGGGTTACCGTCAGGCAGCCGACGATACCACTGTCATTGAAGCGCTGCGTCAGGCTAATGGCTTCCGCAGTAGCGTTAGCGCCGGTCCCGGCAATTACCGGAATGCGCCCATCAGCCAGATCCAGCGTCATCATCACCACATCAGCATGTTCGTCATGATTTAAGGTAGCGGACTCGCCAGTGGTGCCAACAGAAACGATCGCCGAAGTACCGCTGGCGACATGATAATCAATCAGTTTTTTCAAGCTAGCCCGACAGACATTACCTTTTTCATCCATCGGAGTAACAATCGCGACAATACTTCCCGTGAACATGGGCCATCCTCTGTGCAAACAAGTGTCTCAATGGTACGTTTGGTATGGCATTAAAAGCAAGCAGACAGAACCGTTCTGATTGTTGTATGCATGTTTTTTTTATGCTTTCCTTAAGAACAACTCACCCCTTAAAGGAATAACCAGTTTGACACTGTCATCGCAACATTATCTGGTGATCACTGCGTTGGGTGCCGATCGCCCTGGAATTGTGAACACCATCACCCGTCATGTCAGTAGTTGCGGCTGTAATATTGAAGACAGTCGCCTGGCGATGCTGGGAGAAGAGTTCACGTTTATCATGCTGCTTTCCGGTTCATGGAATGCCATTACTCTGATTGAATCAACGTTACCGTTGAAAGGTGCAGAACTGGATCTTTTAATCGTGATGAAGCGCACGACGGCGCGTCCGCGTCCGCCAATGCCAGCATCTGTCTGGGTTCAGGTCGATGTGGCAGACTCCCCGCATTTAATTGAACGCTTCACAGCACTTTTCGACGCGCATCATATGAACATTGCGGAGCTGGTGTCGCGCACGCAACCTGCTGAAAATGAACGGGCTGCGCAGTTGCATATTCAGATAACCGCCCACAGCCCCGCATCTGCGGACGCAGCAAATATTGAGCAAGCGTTCAAAGCCCTATGTACAGAACTCAATGCACAAGGCAGTATTAACGTCGTCAATTATTCCCAACATGATGAACAGGATGGAGTTAAGTAATGAATCCACTGAAAGCCGGTGATATCGCACCGAAATTTAGCTTGCCGGATCAAGACGGAGAACAAGTTAATTTGACCGACTTCCAGGGACAGCGTGTTCTGGTTTATTTCTACCCGAAAGCCATGACCCCCGGCTGTACCGTACAGGCCTGCGGCTTACGCGATAACATGGATGAGTTGAAAAAAGCGGGCGTTGATGTGCTGGGTATCAGCACCGATAAACCCGAAAAACTCTCCCGTTTTGCGGAAAAAGAGCTGCTTAACTTTACGCTCCTGTCTGATGAGGACCACCAGGTGTGCGAACAATTCGGCGTCTGGGGTGAAAAGTCCTTCATGGGCAAAACCTACGATGGTATTCATCGCATCAGCTTCCTGATTGACGCTGATGGCAAAATCGAACATGTCTTTGACGATTTCAAAACCAGCAATCACCACGACGTTGTGCTGAACTGGCTGAAAGAACACGCCTGATTACTCTGCTCCATTCCGTGCTGGCTGCGCTTGCGGCCAGCATACCTCACTTCTCGTGATCAAGATCACATTCTCGCTTTCCCCTGCGACACGGGTGTCGAATCCATTTTTTGCTGAACGTTAATGACCATCATTTTTGTACCGTTCAGAATCCAGTCAATACATAACTTATTGAATATATTGAGTTAATTAGAATGGCATCCTTTATGCAATATGAAATGCAATGTTTCATATCATTTTCAAGGAGCCGACATGAACCGCTTTGTGGTGGCCGAACCACTGTGGTGTACAGGATGTAATACCTGTCTCGCTGCCTGTTCGGACGTGCATAAAACGCAAGGTTTACAGCAACACCCGCGCCTGGCCCTGGCGAAGACGTCAACAATCACTGCCCCTGTCGTGTGTCATCACTGTGAGGAAGCCCCTTGCCTGCAGGTCTGCCCGGTCAATGCCATCTCTCAGAGGGATGATGCGATCCAACTCAACGAAAGCCTCTGTATTGGCTGCAAGCTTTGCGCCGTGGTCTGCCCATTTGGCGCAATCAGCGCTTCAGGAAGCCGTCCGGTGAATGCCCATGCGCAATATGTTTTTCAGGCTGAAGGCTCACTCAAGAACGGCGAAGAAAACGTGCTGCCCCAACATGCGTTGCTGCGCTGGGAACCGGGTGTCCAGACCGTCGCGGTGAAATGCGACCTGTGTGATTTCTTGCCAGAAGGTCCGGCCTGCGTTCGCGCTTGCCCGAATCAGGCGTTACGGCTGATCACCGACGATAGCCTGCAACGTCAGATGAAAGAAAAACAGCGCCTTGCCGCAAGCTGGTTTGCCAATGGCGGGGAGGATCCCCTTTCCCTCACTCAGGAGCAACGCTAATGGATGCCCTGCAATTATTAACCTGGTCGCTGATCCTCTATCTGTTTGCCAGTCTGGCTTCGCTGTTTTTACTCGGTCTGGACAGACTGGCTATTAAGCTTTCCGGCATCACATCGCTGGTGGGCGGCGTGATTGGCATCATCAGCGGAATTACGCAATTACATGCTGGTGTAACTTTAGTCGCCCATTTTGCCACCCCTTTTGACTTTGCCGATTTAACCCTGCGAATGGATAGCCTCTCGGCATTTATGGTGCTGGTTATCTCCTTGCTGGTGGTGGTTTGTTCGCTCTATTCATTGACTTATATGCGCGAATACGAGGGCAAAGGCGCGGCGGCGATGGGCTTCTTTATGAATCTTTTCATCGCATCGATGGTTGCCCTGCTGGTGATGGACAACGCTTTTTGGTTCATCGTGCTGTTTGAAATGATGTCGCTGTCTTCCTGGTTTCTGGTCATTGCCAGGCAGGATAAAACGTCGATCAACGCTGGCATGCTCTACTTTTTTATCGCCCACGCCGGATCGGTGCTGATAATGATCGCCTTCTTGCTGATGGGGCGCGAAAGCGGCAGCCTCGATTTTGCCAGTTTCCGCACGCTTTCACTTTCTCCGGGGCTGGCGTCGGCGGTGTTCCTGCTGGCCTTTTTCGGTTTTGGCGCGAAAGCCGGGATGATGCCGTTGCACAGCTGGTTGCCGCGCGCTCACCCTGCCGCACCATCGCACGCTTCAGCGTTGATGTCTGGCGTAATGGTCAAAATCGGTATTTTCGGCATCCTGAAAGTGGCGATGGATCTGCTGGCGCAAACGGGTTTGCCGCTGTGGTGGGGCATTCTGGTGATGGCGATCGGCGCAATCTCCGCGCTCCTGGGCGTGCTGTATGCGCTGGCGGAACAGGATATCAAACGGCTACTGGCCTGGAGTACCGTCGAAAACGTCGGCATTATTTTGCTGGCGGTCGGTGTGGCGATGGTCGGTCTGTCACTGCACGACCCGCTGCTCACCGTGGTTGGACTGCTCGGCGCACTGTTTCATCTGCTCAACCATGCGCTGTTCAAAGGGCTGCTATTTCTCGGCGCGGGCGCGATTATTTCGCGTTTGCATACCCACGACATGGAAAAAATGGGGGCACTGGCGAAACGGATGCCGTGGACAGCCGCAGCATGCCTGATTGGTTGCCTGGCGATATCAGCCCTTCCTCCGCTGAATGGTTTTATCAGCGAATGGTACACCTGGCAGTCGCTGTTCTCACTAAGTCGTGTGGAAGCCGTAGCGCTACAACTTGCGGGTCCTATTGCTATGGTAATGCTGGCAGTCACTGGTGGGCTGGCAGTAATGTGCTTCGTAAAAATGTACGGTATTACTTTCTGTGGTGCGCCGCGCAGTACACACGCTGAAGAGGCACAGGAAGTGCCAAATACGATGATCGTCGCCATGCTACTGCTCGCGGCACTCTGCGTATTAATTGCGCTTAGTGCCAGTTGGCTGGCACCGAAGATAATGCATATTGCCCATGCGTTTACCGATACCCCTCCCGTCACTGTCGCCAGCGGAATAGCACTTGTACCCGGCACGTTTCATACACGGGTCACTCCTTCATTACTGTTGCTGTTACTACTGGCGATGCCTTTGCTGCCTGGCCTTTACTGGCTGTGGTGTCGTTCGCGCCGCGCAGCGTTTCGTCGCACAGGAGATGCCTGGGCATGCGGCTACAGCTGGGAAAATGCGATGGCCCCGTCAGGCAATGGCGTGATGCAGCCGCTGCGTGTGGTCTTTTCTGCGCTATTTCGTCTACGACAACAGCTCGACCCTACGCTGAGGCTAAATAAAGGTCTTGCGCACGTCACCGCCAGGGCTCAGAGCACAGAACCCTTCTGGGATGAGCGGGTGATCCGCCCCATCGTGAGCGCCACCCAACGGCTGGCCAAAGAAATACAGCATCTGCAAAGCGGCGACTTTCGTCTCTATTGCCTGTATGTGGTCGCCGCACTGGTTGTGCTGCTAATCGCTATTGCCGTCTAAGGAAATCACCATGAGACAAACTCTTTGCGACGGATATCTGGTCATTTTTGCGTTAGCACAGGCCGTGATTCTGCTGATGCTAACCCCACTTTTTACGGGTATTTCCCGGCAGATACGCGCGCGTATGCACTCCCGCCGCGGGCCGGAGATCTGGCAGGATTATCGCGATATCCACAAACTGTTTAAACGCCAGGAAGTTGCGCCTATATCTTCAGGTCTGATGTTCCGCCTGATGCCGTGGGTATTAATCAGCAGCATGCTGGTGCTGGCGATGGCCCTACCACTATTTATTACCGTTTCCCTTTTGCGGGCGGCGGCGATCTGATCACCCTTATCTATCTTCTTGCCCTGTTTCGTTTTTTCTTTGCTCTTTCAGGGCTGGATACCGGAAGCCCGTTTGCGGGAGTCGGTGCCAGTCGCGAGTTGACGCTCGGCATTCTGGTCGAACCCATGCTCATTCTCTCACTGCTGGTATTGGCGCTGATAGCGGATTCCACGCATATCGAGATGATCAGCAATACGCTGGCGATGGGCTGGAACTCGCCGCTAACCACCGTACTGGCGTTACTGGCCTGTGGTTTTGCCTGCTTCATAGAGATGGGAAAAATTCCCTTTGATGTTGCTGAAGCAGAACAGGAATTACAGGAAGGCCCGCTGACCGAATATTCCGGTGCCGGGCTGGCGTTGGCGAAATGGGGGCTGGGGCTGAAACAGGTCGTGATGGCAGCACTGTTTGTGGCCCTGTTTCTGCCCTTTGGGCGCGCGCAAGAACTTTCTCTCACCTGCCTGCTGACTTCACTTGTCGTTACGCTGCTCAAGGTTTTGCTGATTTTTGTACTGGCTTCAATCGCAGAAAACACGCTGGCACGCGGGCGTTTTTTACTCATTCACCATGTGACCTGGCTTGGCTTCAGCCTTGCTGCGCTTGCATGGGTCTTCTGGTTAACCGGTCTGTAAGGAGCACTGACGGAATATGGAAAATCTTGCTCTGACGACGTTAATGCTGCCTTTTATCGGCGCACTGGTCGTTTCGTTTTCGCCACAACGTCGGGCCGCCGAATGGGGGTTTTGTTCGCCGCACTGACCACGCTGTGCATGTTGTCGCTGATCTCCGCGTTTTATCAGGCCGATAAAGTTGCCGTCACGTTGACGTTGGTCAACGTGGGGGATATGGCATTGTTTGGCCTGGTCATTGATCGCGTGAGTACGCTGATTCTGTTTGTGGTGGTGTTTCTCGGTTTGCTGGTCACGATCTACTCCACGGGTTATCTGACGGATAAAAATCGCGAACACCCGCATAACGGCACGAATCGTTATTACGCATTTTTGCTGGTGTTTATCGGCGCGATGGCGGGACTGGTACTCTCCTCGACGCTGCTCGGTCAGTTGTTGTTTTTTGAAATTACGGGCGGCTGCTCCTGGGCGTTGATCAGTTATTACCAGAGCGATAAAGCGCAGCGTTCAGCACTAAAAGCGTTACTTATCACTCATATCGGCTCGTTGGGGTTGTATCTTGCCGCCGCCACGCTGTTTTTGCAGACCG
Source organism: Escherichia sp. XD33 (assembly GCF_019375075.1). Taxonomy (NCBI): domain Bacteria; kingdom Pseudomonadati; phylum Pseudomonadota; class Gammaproteobacteria; order Enterobacterales; family Enterobacteriaceae; genus Escherichia; species Escherichia sp. XD33. Next base: position 24,377 of record NZ_JAENDM010000014.1, on the reverse strand, counting down.
GAACGTTTGCGCTTAGCGCGATGAGCGAGTTACACGGCGACGCACGTTATCTGGTTTATGGCGGCATCCTGTTTGCCGCGTGGGGGAAATCGGCCCAGCTACCGATGCAAGCGTGGCTACCGGACGCAATGGAAGCGCCAACACCGATCAGCGCCTATCTCCACGCCGCATCGATGGTGAAAGTGGGCGTTTACATTTTTGCCCGCGCCATTATCGACGGCGGCAATATCCCGCATGTGATTGGCGGCGTTGGCATGGTCATGGCCCTGGTCACCATTCTTTATGGATTTCTGATGTATTTGCCACAGCAGGATATGAAGCGGTTGCTGGCCTGGTCGACCATCACTCAACTTGGCTGGATGTTCTTCGGCTTGTCGCTCTCCATCTTCGGCTCGCGGCTGGCGCTGGAGGGTAGCATCGCCTACATCGTCAACCACGCGTTCGCTAAAAGCCTGTTTTTCCTTGTAGCAGGTGCGCTGAGTTACAGCTGCGGCACGCGCTTGTTGCCGCGTCTGCGTGGCGTATTGCACACCCTGCCGTTGCCTGGCGTGGGTTTCTGCGTGGCAGCGCTGGCAATTACCGGCGTGCCGCCGTTCAACGGCTTCTTCAGTAAATTCCCGCTGTTTGCTGCCGGTTTTGCGTTGTCAGTGGAGTACTGGATCCTGCTGCCCGCCATGATTCTGCTGATGATTGAATCGGTCGCCAGTTTCGCCTGGTTTATTCGCTGGTTTGGTCGCGTCGTGCCTGGCAAACCGAGCGAGGCCGTCGCCGATGCCGCACCGCTGCCAGGGTCAATGCGCCTGGTGTTGATTGTACTGATTGTGATGTCGCTGATTTCCAGCGTAATCGCCGCGACCTGGTTGCAGTAAGGAGATGATGAATGACCGGTTCTATGATCGTAAATAATCTGGCGGGACTGATGATGCTGACATCACTGTTTGTGATTAGCGTCAAAAGCTATCGCCTGTCATGCGGATTTTACGCCTGCCAGTCACTGGTGCTGGTGTCTATTTTCGCCACCCTCTCGTGCCTGTTCGCCGCAGAGCAACTGCTGATCTGGTCCGCCAGCGCCTTTATCACCAAAGTGCTGCTGGTACCGTTAATCATGACTTACGCTGCACGAAATATTCCCCAGAACATCCCGGAAAAAGCGTTATTCGGTCCGGCAATGATGGCACTGCTCGCGGCGTTAATTGTCCTGCTTTGCGCATTTGTCGTTCAGCCCGTGAAGCTACCGATGGCTACCGGGCTGAAACCGGCGCTGGCGGTAGCGTTAGGTCATTTTCTGCTTGGCCTGCTGTGCATTGTCAGCCAGCGCAATATCCTGCGGCAAATTTTTGGTTACTGCCTGATGGAAAACGGCTCCCATCTGGTGCTGGCGCTTCTTGCCTGGCGAGCACCGGAACTGGTGGAAATAGGTATCGCTACCGACGCCATCTTCGCCGTCATTGTGATGGTGTTACTGGCAAGAAAAATATGGCGTACCCACGGCACGCTGGACGTGAACAACTTGACCGCGCTGAAGGGATAATGAGATGAGTTATTCTGTGATGTTCGCTTTACTCCTGCTCACGCCGCTGCTTTTTTCGCTGCTCTGTTTTGCCTGCCGGAAACGGAGACTTTCTGCGACTCGCACGGTGACCGTATTACATAGCTTAGGGATCACACTGCTGCTGATTCTGGCACTCTGGGTGGTCCAAACTGCCGCTGATGCAGGAGAAATATTCGCTGCGGGACTGTGGCTTCATATTGATGGTCTGGGCGGTTTGTTCCTCGCCATTCTTGGTGTGATTGGCTTTCTCACCGGTATTTACTCGATTGGCTACATGCGTCATGAAGTGGCACACGGCGAGCTTTCACCCGTTACGCTGTGCGATTACTACGGTTTCTTCCATCTGTTTTTGTTCACCATGCTGCTGGTTGTTACCAGCAATAACCTGATTGTGATGTGGGCGGCGATCGAAGCCACCACCTTAAGCTCGGCGTTTCTGGTAGGCATTTACGGTCAGCGTTCATCGCTGGAAGCTGCATGGAAGTACATCATTATTTGTACTGTTGGTGTCGCTTTTGGTCTGTTCGGTACCGTGCTGGTATACGCCAACGCCGCCAGCGTTATGCCGCAGGCAGAAATGGCGATATTCTGGAGCGAGGTTCTTAAGCAATCGTCCTTGCTTGACCCAACATTAATGCTGTTGGCCTTTGTGTTTTTGCTAATTGGCTTTGGTACCAAAACCGGGCTATTTCCCATGCACGCCTGGCTGCCGGATGCTCACAGTGAAGCGCCGAGTCCGGTCAGCGCCCTGCTCTCCGCCGTATTGCTGAACTGCGCGCTGTTGGTGCTGATTCGCTATTACATCATTATTTGCCAAGCCATCGGCAGCGATTTCCCCAACCGGTTGTTGCTCATCTTCGGCATGTTGTCGGTTGCCGTGGCGGCATTTTTCATTCTGGTACAGCGGGACATTAAGCGTCTGCTGGCGTACTCCAGCGTGGAGAACATGGGGCTGGTCGCGGTGGAGCTAGGCATTGGCGGGCCGCTGGGAATTTTTGCCGCGCTGCTGCACATCTTAAACCACAGTCTGGCAAAAACGCTGCTGTTCTGCGGTTCCGGCAATGTACTGCTCAAGTACGGCACGCGCGATCTCAACGTCGTCTGTGGGATGCTCAAAATCATGCCATTTACCGCCGTGCTGTTTGGCGGCGGTGCGCTGGCGCTGGCAGGGATGCCGCCCTTCAACATTTTTCTTAGCGAATTTATGACCATTACCGCCGGACTGGCACGTAATCACCTGCTGATTATCGTCCTGCTGTTATTGCTGTTAACGCTGGTGCTGGCGGGCCTGGTACGGATGGCTGCGCGGGTGTTAATGGCGAAACCGCCGCAGGCCGTTAACCGGGGTGATCTCGGCTGGTTGACCACCTCGCCAATGGTGATTCTGCTGGTCATGATGCTGGCGATGGGAACGCATATTCCACAACCTGTCATCAGGATCCTGGCGGGCGCTTCCACTATAGTCCTCTCAGGGACGCACGATCTGCCTGCACAACGTAGCACCTGGCATGATTTTTTGCCTTCAGGCACCGCATCTGTTTCGGAGAAACACAGTGAACGTTAATTCATCGTCAAATCGTGGCGAAGCGATTCTCGCCGCCCTGAAAACGCAGTTCCCCGGCGCGGTGCTGGATGAAGAGCGACAAACGCCTGAACAGGTCACCATTACGGTGAAAATCAATCTGCTGCCTGACGTTGTACAGTATCTTTATTATCAACATGATGGCTGGCTTCCGGTCCTGTTTGGCAACGACGAGCGGACACTTAACGGTCATTACGCGGTTTATTATGCCCTTTCAATGGAAGGGGCCGAAAAATGCTGGATTGTGGTGAAGGCGCTGGTCGATGCCGACAGTCGGGAGTTTCCGTCAGTCACACCGCGCGTCCCTGCCGCGGTCTGGGGCGAGCGAGAAATTCGCGATATGTACGGGCTGATTCCGGTTGGCCTGCCGGATCAGCGTCGCCTGGTGTTGCCCGATGACTGGCCGGAAGATATGCATCCGCTGCGCAAAGATGCGATGGATTATCGACTGCGCCCTGAACCGACGACTGATTCCGAAACGTATCCGTTTATCAATGAGGGCAACAGCGATGCGCGGGTGATCCCTGTCGGCCCGCTGCATATCACCTCCGATGAACCGGGTCACTTCCGCTTGTTTGTGGATGGCGAGCAAATTGTCGATGCTGATTACCGCCTGTTTTATGTCCATCGCGGCATGGAGAAACTGGCAGAAACGCGGATGGGCTACAACGAAGTGACCTTCTTATCGGACCGCGTGTGTGGGATTTGCGGTTTTGCCCACAGTGTGGCCTATACCAATTCGGTTGAAAATGCACTGGGGATTGAGGTGCCGCAACGAGCACATACTATTCGCTCGATTCTGCTGGAAGTCGAACGGCTACACAGTCATTTGCTTAACCTTGGCCTCTCCTGCCATTTCGTTGGTTTTGATACCGGCTTTATGCAATTTTTCCGCGTGCGGGAAAAGTCGATGACGATGGCGGAATTGCTGATCGGGTCGCGTAAAACCTACGGTCTGAATCTGATTGGTGGTGTTCGCCGCGATATTCTCAAAGAGCAACGTCTGCAAACGCTGAAACTGGTGCGCGAGATGCGCGCCGACGTGTCGGAGCTGGTAGAGATGCTGCTTGCTACGCCGAATATGGAACAACGCACTCAGGGCATTGGCATTCTCGACCGACAAATCGCCCGTGATTTGCGCTTTGATCACCCCTACGCCGACTACGGCAATATTCCAAAAACACTGTTTACCTTTACCGGCGGCGATGTTTTCTCCCGCGTGATGGTCCGTGTCAAAGAGACGTTTGATTCGCTGGCAATGCTGGAATTTGCCCTCGACAACATGCCGGATACCCCACTGCTGACCGAAGGCTTTAGCTATAAACCTCACGCATTCGCGCTGGGCTTTGTTGAAGCGCCACGCGGTGAAGACGTGCACTGGAGCATGCTCGGTGATAACCAAAAATTGTTCCGCTGGCGCTGCCGTGCCGCCACCTACGCCAACTGGCCGGTGTTGCGTTACATGCTGCGCGGCAATACCGTTTCTGACGCACCGCTGATTATCGGTAGCCTTGATCCCTGCTACTCCTGTACCGACCGTGTGACGCTGGTAGATGTGCGCAAGCGCCAGTCAAAAACCGTGCCGTATAAAGAGATCGAACGCTACGGCATTGATCGTAACCGTTCGCCGCTGAAGTAAGGACAGAAGATGCTGAAGTTACTGAAAACTATTATGCGCGCCGGAACCGCGACGGTGAAATATCCCTTCGCGCCACTGGAGGTCAGCCCAGGCTTTCGCGGGAAACCGGACCTGATGCCCAGCCAATGTATTGCCTGCGGCGCCTGTGCTTGTCCGGCAAATGCGCTGACTATCCAGACCGACGACCAGCAAAATTCGCGCACCTGGCAGCTCTATCTGAGGCGTTGTATTTACTGCGGACGTTGTGAAGAAGTGTGCCCGACCAGAGCCATCCAGCTTACCAATAACTTTGAACTGACCGTCACCAATAAAGCCGATCTCTATACCCGCGCGACGTTCCATCTACAACGTTGCAGCCGTTGCGAACGCCCGTTTGCCCAGCAAAAAACCGTCGCACTGGCTACTGAATTGTTGGCACAGCAACAAAATGCGCCACAAAACCGCGAAATGTTATGGGCGCAAGCGAGCGTCTGCCCGGAGTGCAAACAACGCGCGACGCTGCTCAACGACGATACAGATGTACCGCTGGTGGCTAAGGAGCAGCTATGAGCCCAGTGCTTACACAACATGTCAGCCAGCCCATCACGCTGGACGAGCAAACGCAAAAGATGAAGCAGCATTTGCTACAGGATATCCGTCGCTCGGCTTACGTTTATCGCGTCGATTGCGGCGGCTGCAACGCCTGTGAAATCGAAATTTTTGCCGCCATCACACCAGTATTCGACGCAGAACGTTTTGGCATTAAGGTTATTTCATCACCGCGTCACGCCGATATTTTGTTATTTACAGGCGCAGTCACCCGGGCGATGCGTATGCCTGCACTTCGGGCGTATGAGTCTGCCCCCGATCATAAAATCTGTGTTTCCTACGGCGCGTGCGGTGTCGGCGGCGGTATTTTCCACGATCTCTACAGCGTCTGGGGCGGCAGCGACACCATTGTCCCCATTGATGTTTGGATCCCCGGCTGCCCGCCAACACCGGCCGCCACCATTCACGGTTTCGCCGTGGCGCTCGGTTTGCTGCAACAGAAGATTCACGCGGTGGATTATCGCGATCCCACCGGGGTGACTATGCAACCGTTGTGGCCGCAGATCCCGCCATCACAGCGTATCGCCATTGAGCGAGAAGCGCGGCGGCTGGCGGGCTATCGTCAGGGGCGAGAAATTTGCGATCGGCTCCTGCGCCATTTAAGCGACGATCCTACAGGAAATCGGGTTAACACCTGGTTGCGCGATGCCGACGATCCACGTCTCAATAGTATCGTTCAGCAACTCTTTCGCGTACTCCGGGGGTTACATGACTGAAGAGTGCGGGGAAATTGTTTTCTGGACGCTGCGAAAAAAGTTTGTCGCCAGTAGCGACGAGATGCCGGAACACAGCTCTCAGGTAATGTATTACTCGCTGGCTATCGGTCATCACGTTGGCGTGATTGATTGTCTGAATGTCGCCTTCCGCTGCCCACTGACGGAATACGAAGATTGGCTTGCACTGGTCGAAGAGGAGCAAGCCCGACGTAAGATGCTGGGGGTGATGACCTTTGGTGAGATTGTTATTGACGCCAGCCACACCGCCCTGTTGACCCGGGCATTCGCGCCACTGGCGGATGACGCGACGTCTGTGTGGCAGGCGCGTAGCATTCAATTCATTCATCTGTTGGATGAAATTGTGCAGGAACCGGCCATCTATCTGATGGCCAGAAAAATTACGTGAGAAGGATTTCTCATTAATAAGGACTGTTGATGGCTATGTCAGACGAGGCGATGTTTGCCCCGCCGCAAGGAATAACAATTGAAGCGGTAAACGGAATGCTCGCGGAGCGGTTAGCGCAGAAACACGGTAAGGCGTCTTTATTACGCGCCTTCATCCCGCTGCCGCCGCCGTTCAGCCCGGTACAACTTATTGAACTGCATGTTCTCAAAAGCAACTTCTATTACCGCTACCATGATGATGGCAGCGATGTGACGGCAACAACAGAGTATCAGGGCGAGATGGTCGATTATTCGCGTCACGCCGTCCTTCTCGGCAGTAGTGGAATGGCGGAGCTACGCTTTATTCGCACCCACGGCAGTCGTTTTACTCCCCAGGATTGCACACTGTTTAACTGGCTGGCGCGGATAATCACCCCGGTTCTGCAATCATGGCTCAATGATGAAGAACAGCAGGTGGCGCTGCGTTTGCTGGAGAAAGATCGCGATCATCATCGGGTACTGGTTGATATTACTAATGCAGTGCTGTCACATCTTGATCTCGACGATCTGATCGCTGACGTCGCTCGTGAGATCCATCATTTTTTCGGTCTGGCTTCAGTCAGTATGGTACTGGGCGATCATCGAAAGAACGAGAAGTTTAGCCTGTGGTGCAGCGATCTTTCTGCCTCACATTGTGCGTGTCTGCCACGCAATATGCCTGGCGACAGTGTATTGCTGACACAAACGCTACAAACCCGACAACCGACCTTGACGCACCGTGCAGACGATCTGTTTCTCTGGCAACGCGACCCGTTATTACTCTTACTTGCATCTAACGGCTGCGAATCTGCGCTCCTTATACCGCTTACCTTTGGCAACCATACACCGGGTGCATTGTTGCTGGCGCATACCTCTTCCACTCTCTTTAGTGAGGAAAACTGCCAGCTACTACAACACATAGCCGATCGCATCGCTATTGCCGTTGGCAATGCCGATGCCTGGCGTAGCATGACCGATTTGCAGGAAAGTTTGCAGCAAGAAAACCACCAGCTTAGCGAGCAGCTCCTTTCGAATCTGGGCATCGGTGACATTATCTATCAAAGCCAGGCAATGGAAGACCTACTCCAGCAGGTAGATATTGTGGCGAAGAGCGACAGTACGGTGTTGATTTGCGGTGAAACCGGAACCGGCAAAGAGGTGATCGCCAGAGCGATCCATCAACTTAGCCCGCGACACGACAAGCCGCTGGTCAAAATCAACTGCGCTGCCATCCCCGCCAGTCTTCTGGAAAGTGAGTTATTCGGTCATGACAAAGGGGCGTTTACTGGTGCGATTAATACCCATCGTGGTCGTTTTGAAATTGCCGATGGCGGCACGTTGTTTCTCGATGAAATTGGCGATCTGCCGTTAGAACTTCAGCCTAAACTGCTGCGCGTATTGCAGGAGCGGGAGATTGAGTGTCTCGGCGGGAGTAGAACGATCCCGGTGAATGTCAGAGTCATTGCCGCCACCAACCGTGATTTGTGGCAAATGGTTGAAGATCGCCAGTTTCGCAGCGATCTCTTTTATCGCCTGAATGTCTTCCCACTGGAATTGCCGCCGCTGCGCGACCGTCCGGAAGATATCCCTCTTTTAGCAAAACATTTCACGCAAAAAATGGCGCGCCATATGAATCGCGCAATTGACGCCATCCCAACCGAGGCGCTACGCCAGTTGATGTCGTGGGACTGGCCGGGCAACGTGCGCGAGCTGGAAAACGTGATTGAGCGAGCGGTACTGCTGACTCGCGGTAACAGTCTGAATTTACATCTTAATGTCCGACAAAGCCGTTTACTGCCGACGCTAAATGAAGATTCAGCGCTTCGCAGTTCAATGGCGCAGTTGCTGCACCCGACGACGCCAGAGAATGACGAAGAAGAACGTCAGCGCATTGTTCAGGTATTGCGAGAAACCAATGGCATTGTTGCCGGGCCCCGTGGCGCGGCGACACGATTAGGGATGAAGCGCACCACGCTGCTGTCACGAATGCAGCGTCTGGGGATCTCGGTTCGCGAGGTGTTGTAATCTGCTTTTGCAGGAGTATGCATGAGAAACAAACTCTCTTTCGACTTGCAGTTGAGCGCCAGAAAAGCGGCAATCGCTGAACGGATTGCTGCCCATAAAATTGCCCGCAGCAAAGTATCGGTCTTTTTAATGGCGATGTCCGCTGGCGTGTTTATGACGATTGGATTTACTTTTTACCTTTCCGTTATCGCCGATGCCCCGTCTTCACAGGCATTAACCCATCTGGTGGGCGGCCTTTGCTTTACACTCGGCTTTATTTTGCTGGCGGTTTGCGGCACCAGCCTGTTCACCTCGTCGGTAATGACGGTGATGGCAAAAAGTCGGGGCGTTATTAGTTGGCGAACTTGGCTGATTAACGCACTTCTGGTGGCCTGCGGTAATCTGGCAGGTATTGCCTGTTTCAGTTTGTTAATCTGGTTTTCCGGGCTGGTGATGAGTGAAAACGCGATGTGGGGAGTCGCGGTTTTACACTGCGCCGAGGGCAAAATGCATCATACATTTACTGAATCTGTCAGCCTCGGCATTATGTGCAATCTGATGGTTTGCCTGGCGCTGTGGATGAGTTATTGCGGGCGTTCGTTATGCGACAAAATCGTCGCCATGATTTTGCCCATCACCCTGTTTGTCGCCAGTGGCTTTGAGCACTGTATCGCCAATTTGTTTGTGATTCCGTTCGCCATTGCCATTCGCCATTTCGCCCCTCCCCCCCTTCTGGCAACTGGCGCACAGTAGCGCAGACAATTTTCCGGCTCTGACGGTCAGCCATTTTATTACCGCCAATCTGCTCCCGGTGATGCTGGGTAATATTATCGGCGGTGCAGTGCTGGTGAGTATTTGTTATCGGGCTATTTATTTACGTCAGGAATCCTGAAAAATCAGCCCGGCGAAACAGTTCGTCGGGCTGAAGATTATTCTTGCGCTATTTGCCCATCGGGCCAGGCGTGGATCACGGCTTTGATCAGGGTCGCCAATGGAATGGCGAAGAATACGCCCCAGAATCCCCACAAACCACCGAAGATCACCACCGATAAAATAATCACCAGCGGATGCAGGTTAACCGCTTCGGAGAACAACACCGGTACTAACAGGTTGCCGTCCAGCGCCTGAATAATCAGATACACTGCGAAGCAGCTCCAGAATTCCGTGCCTGCACCAAACTGGAATAGCGCCACGCCAACCACCGGAATGGTCACCACAAATGCGCCAATGTACGGAATAAGTACCGAGAAGCCGACCAGCACCGCCAGCAGCAGCGAATAGTTCAGCCCAAAGAGCAAGAACCCCAGCCAGGTGGCGATCCCCACCACGATCATCTCCAGCACTTTGCCGCGGATATAGTTGGTGATTTGTTGATTCATCTCCTTCCACACCTGTCCTGCCAGTCCACGGTTGCGCGGCAGCACCCGACGAACGGCGTTCAGCATCTGCTCTTTGTCTTTCAGCAGGAAGAAGACCATCAATGGCACCAGCACCAGATAGACGGCTATGGTCAGCAAACCGACCAGCGAGGCGAGGGAAATTTTCACCACCGAATCGCCCATGGTCAGCATCCGACTGCGCATATTTTCGGCCATTGCATCAATAATGCCCGCATCCATTAACGCCGGATAGCGGCGCGGCAACGTGGCGGCAAAGTCAGAAAGCTTATTGAGCATCCCCGGCATATCGCGGATTAAGTAGATGCCCTGTTGCCAGGCGATAGGCAGTACCACGAACGCCATCAGTAGCAATATACCGACGAAAACCACCAATACAATCGACGTCGCCCAGCGGCGGGAGCAGCCAATAGATTGCAGGCGCACGGTTGGCCATTCCAGCAAATAGGCCAGCACAATAGCCACCAGCAACGGAGCAAGCAGGCCACTAAAGAAAAAGATAATGCCAAATCCGGCAACTAAAATAACCAGCAAGGCAATCGCTTCCGGGTCGCTAAAACGGCGGCGATACCATTGCATCAACATTTCGAGCATAAAGACCTTCCCTGAACCTCAAGAGCGGGATTGCGATCAGCAATTGTATCGAAATGTCACAAAAAAGACTTCGCTTTTTATGACGGATTCAGGAAACTGAAAAGTCATTTGAGTGGGCTAATCTTCGCCGTTACACTCAAAGGCGGCGCGGTGGGAACGATATTTCACAGTATCGGTCAAATGACTATCTTCAGAAATACAGGATAGAGGTTATGTTCAGGCAGTTGAAAAAAAACCTGGTTGCAACCCTCATTGCTGCTATGACCATTGGTCAGGTAGCCCCGGCGTTTGCCGACAGCGCAGACACCTTGCCGGATATGGGAACCTCCGCAGGAAGCACGCTTTCCATTGGTCAGGAAATGCAGATGGGCGACTATTATGTCCGCCAGCTACGCGGCAGCGCGCCGTTAATTAATGACCCGCTGTTAACGCAATATATTAATTCGCTGGGGATGCGTCTGGTTTCGCATGCCAATTCGGTTAAGACACCGTTTCATTTTTTTCTGATCAACAACGACGAAATTAACGCCTTTGCTTTCTTTGGCGGCAACGTGGTGCTGCACTCTGCCCTGTTCCGTTATTCCGATAACGAAAGTCAACTGGCTTCAGTTATGGCGCACGAAATCTCCCACGTCACCCAACGTCACCTGGCGCGAGCGATGGAAGATCAGCAGCGCAGCGCGCCGCTGACCTGGGTCGGCGCGTTAGGTTCTATTTTACTGGCGATGGCCAGTCCGCAGGCGGGGATGGCGGCACTGACCGGTACACTGGCGGGAACGCGCCAGGGAATGATCAGCTTCACCCAGCAAAATGAACAGGAAGCGGACCGCATTGGTATTCAGGTGCTGCAACGCTCGGGATTCGATCCGCAGGCGATGCCAACCTTCCTCGAAAAATTACTCGATCAGGCGCGTTACTCCTCGCGCCCGCCGGAAATTTTATTGACTCACCCGTTGCCGGAAAGTCGTCTGGCAGATGCCCGCAACCGTGCTAATCAGATGCGCCCGATGGTGGTGCAGTCGTCGGAAGATTTCTATCTGGCGAAAGCGCGCACACTGGGGATGTATAATTCCGGACGTAACCAGCTCACCAGTGATTTGCTGGATGAATGGGCGAAAGGAAACGTTCGTCAGCAACGAGCAGCACAATATGGTCGTGCTTTACAGGCGATGGAAGCCAATAAATACGACGAGGCGCGTAAAACGCTGCAACCGTTACTGGCGGCAGAACCTGGCAACGCATGGTATCTCGATCTGGCTACCGATATCGATCTTGGGCAAAACAAAGCCAATGAGGCGATCAATCGTCTGAAAAATGCCCGCGATTTACGCACCAATCCTGTGTTGCAGCTCAACCTGGCGAACGCTTATCTACAAGGCGGTCAACCACAAGAAGCGGCCAATATTCTGAATCGCTACACCTTTAATAATAAAGATGACAGCAACGGCTGGGATTTGCTGGCACAGGCGGAAGCCGCGCTAAATAACCGCGATCAGGAGCTGGCTGCGCGAGCAGAAGGTTATGCGCTCGCCGGGCGACTCGATCAGGCCATTTCGCTGTTGAGTAGCGCCAGTTCGCAGGTGAAATTAGGCAGCCTGCAACAAGCGCGTTACGATGCGCGCATCGACCAGTTGCGCCAGCTGCAGGAACGCTTTAAGCCTTATACCAAGATGTAATTCGCATTAAAGGAAGAACAATGACCAAACAGGTAAAAATCTACCATAACCCACGCTGTTCAAAGAGCCGGGAAACGCTGAACCTGCTGAAAGAAAACGGCGTGGAGCCAGAAGTGGTGCTCTACCTTGAGACACCCGCCGATGCTGCAACGCTGCGCGATTTGCTGAAAATGCTGGGGATGAATAGCGCCCGTGAATTGATGCGCCAGAAAGAGGATCTTTATAAAGAACTGAACCTGGCTGACAGTTCGCTTAGCGAAGAGGCGCTGATTCAGGCAATGGTGGATAATCCGAAGCTGATGGAGCGCCCGATTGTGGTCGCGAATGGCAAAGCGCGGATTGGTCGTCCACCGGAGCAGGTACTGGAAATCGTGGGTTAAGATGTGCTCCATCGCTAGTTGAAGCACATTGCCGGATGCGACGCTTGCCACGTCTTATCCGGCCTACGAATACTATGGATTAACTTCGCGTAGTTCGGATAAGGCGTTCGCGCCGCATCCGACAATAAACACCTTATCTACAACTTCAGAATTTCTTTCACAAACGGAATGGTCAGCTTACGTTGCGCGGTAATCGACGCACGATCCAACTGATCCAACGTCATAAATAGCGTGCGCATTTCTCTGTCGAGCCGCTTCAGCAAGAAACGCCCCACATCTTCCGGCAGTTCAAAACCACGCAAACGCGCGCGTAACTGTAGCGCCTGCAACTTATCTTCATCAGAAAGTGGCTGCAATTTGTAGATCTGCCCCCAGTCGAGTCGCGACGCGAGATCCGGTAATCCCAGATTCAACTGCCGCGGTGGACGATCGCCGGTGATCAACAACCGTGTTTTGCCCGATTCCAGAATTCGATTGTAGAGATCGAAAATCGCCATCTCCCACAACTCATCGCCTGCAATACACTCAATGTTGTCGATACAGACCAGCGACAAATGCTCCATACCGTCGAGCACTTCCGGAACAAACCAGGTGCGTTTATCCAGCGGGACATAGCCCACCGCATCGCCACGCTGCGACAATTCCGCGCAAGCCGCGTGCAGCAGATGGCTGCGCCCCGCGCCTTCGCGTGCCCAGAGATAGATGTAACCGCTATGTTCCTGACGCAGCACGTTTTGCAGCGCGGCCAGTAAAGAGGAGTTATCCCCCGGCCAGAAACTTGCAAAGGTTTCGTCGTCAGGAAGATAAAGTGGCAAAGAGAGCTGTGCCGGTGTGTTCAGAGATACCTCAACCAGGATTTCACAAAATCGCGAGAAGTTTACCACAGAATCCCATGATGTTTGAACCGGGCAGCAACACTGCCCGGTCGGTACATTATTTGTCTGTTATATCCGCGTCTTCTGCGTCCAGCACCACTTCTTCAGGGCGCAGCACACTAATCAGTTTGAAGATCAAACTTAAGCCGATACCGACGATGGTCGCCAGCGCCATACCTTTTAACTCCGCCGCGCCGATGTTTACCTTCGCGCCACTGACGCCGATGATCAAAATCACGGAAGTCAGGATCAGGTTCTGTGCTTTGTTGTAATCCACTTTCGATTCGATCAAAACACGAATACCGGAAGCACCGATGACACCATAAAGCAGCAGCGAAACGCCGCCCATCACCGGCAATGGGATCATCTGGATAGCGGCAGCCAGTTTACCGACGCAGGAAAGCAGGATAGCGAAAATCGCCGCCCCGCCGATAACCCAAGTACTGTAAACACGGGTGATCGCCATCACGCCAATGTTTTCTCCGTAAGTGGTATTTGGCGTAGAGCCAAAGAAGCCGGAGATCACGGTCGACAGGCCGTTAGCAAACATCGAACGGTGCAGACCTGGATCGCGCAGCAGATCTTTTTTGACGATATTAGCCGTTACTACCAGGTGCCCTACGTGTTCGGCAATAACCACTAATGCCGCTGGCAGAATAGTCAGAATGGCAAACCACTCGAAGCGCGGCGTATAGAGGGTTGGCAGCGCAAACCAGTGAGCATTAATAATCGGCGTGGTATCGACAATTCCCATTGCGAAAGAGAGCGCGTACCCCACCAGCACGCCAATTAAAATCGGGATAATTGCCAGGAAACCACGAAACAGCACGGAACCTAAAACCGTGACCGCCAGGGTGGTAATAGAGATGATGATGGTTTTGGAGTCTGGCATTTGCCCTTCAGCCGGGAGTAAACCCGCCATACCGGCAGCTACGCCCGCCAGCTCCAGACCGATGACGGCAACGATTGCGCCCATTGCCGCAGGTGGAAACAGCACGTCCAGCCAGCCGGTCCCCGCTTTCTTCACGATAAAAGAAACCAGGCAGAACAGCACGCCGCACATAATAAAGCCGCCCAGCGCGACTTCATACCCCAACGGCAACAGTAACAATACCGGTGAAATAAAGGCAAAGCTGGAACCAAGATAAGCCGGAATTTTCCCTTTACAGATGAAGAGATACAGCAGCGTTCCAATACCGTTAAATAACAGTACAGTCGCCGGGTTAATATGAAATAAGACGGGCACCAGGACGGTTGCACCAAACATGGCGAACAAATGTTGCAAACTAAGCGGGATTGTCTGTAAAAGTGGCGGTCTTTCACTCACCCCGATAGCACGGCGCGTCATAGTATTATCCTCTGTATTATGTGTTATAGGCGCTTTACTCAAAAAAAAGCCGACTCTTAAAGTCGGCTTTAATTATTTTTATTCTTTATTTCGTACCAAAGATTTTGTCACCGGCATCGCCGAGGCCCGGAATAATGTATCCGTGCTCGTTCAGTCCCTGGTCAATCGATGCGGTATACAGTTCGACGTCCGGGTGCGCTTTTTCCAGCGCAGCGATACCTTCTGGCGCAGCTACCAGCACCAGAACTTTGATGCTGCTGCAGCCCGCTTTTTTCAGCAGGTCGATGGTCGCGATAACGGAACCACCGGTTGCCAGCATTGGGTCAACGATCAGCGCCATACGCTCATCGATGTTAGAAACCAGTTTCTGGAAGTACGGTACCGGCTCCAGCGTTTCTTCATTACGGTACATACCGACAACGCTGATGCGCGCGCTCGGAACGTTTTCCAGCACACCGTCCATCATACCAAGACCCGCACGCAGAATTGGCACAACGGTAATTTTCTTACCTTTGATCTGGTCGATTTCTACCGGGCCGTTCCAGCCTTCGATAGTTACTTTTTCCGTTTCGAGGTCGGCGGTCGCTTCGTAAGTCAGCAGGCTACCCACTTCGGAAGCGAGTTCGCGAAAGCGCTTGGTGCTGATATCTTGCTCACGCATCAGTCCCAGCTTGTGTTTGACGAGTGGGTGTTTGACTTCCACGATCTTCATACTCTTTCTCCTTTGAGGGGCAGCCACAAAAAAAATCGACGGATTATACCTCCTTTCTTCAAGGCGGCAATATTATTTTCGTTGACTTTAGTCAAAATGATAACGGTTTGAGATAAAGTTATTTTATATTCAAATGGTTATGAAAGAAGATTATTCCATCCGAAAACTAACCTTTGCCCTGGCACAAGTCTTCTTTCGCCGCGCGCCTGGGGAAAAGACGTGCAAAAAGGTTGTGTAAAGCAGTCTCGCAAACGTTTGCTTTCCCTGTTAGAATTGCGCCGAATTTTATTTTTCTACCGCAAGTAACGCGTGGGGACCCAAGCAGT
Source organism: Escherichia sp. XD33 (assembly GCF_019375075.1). Classification (NCBI taxonomy): domain Bacteria; kingdom Pseudomonadati; phylum Pseudomonadota; class Gammaproteobacteria; order Enterobacterales; family Enterobacteriaceae; genus Escherichia; species Escherichia sp. XD33. The sequence goes on along the minus strand of NZ_JAENDM010000014.1, from coordinate 8,565 downwards.
GACCGATAAAACCTCTCTTAGCTACAAAGATGCCGGTGTTGATATTGACGCGGGTAATGCTCTGGTTGGAAGAATCAAAGGCGTAGTGAAGAAAACGCGTCGTCCGGAAGTGATGGGCGGTCTGGGCGGCTTCGGTGCGCTGTGTGCATTGCCGCAAAAATATCGTGAACCTGTGCTGGTTTCCGGTACTGACGGCGTAGGAACCAAGCTGCGTCTGGCAATGGACTTAAAACGTCACGACACCATTGGTATTGATCTGGTCGCCATGTGCGTTAATGACCTGGTGGTGCAAGGTGCAGAACCGCTGTTTTTCCTCGACTATTACGCAACCGGAAAACTGGATGTTGATACCGCTTCAGCGGTGATCAGCGGCATTGCGGAAGGTTGTCTGCAATCGGGCTGTTCACTGGTGGGTGGCGAAACGGCAGAAATGCCAGGGATGTATCACGGTGAAGATTACGATGTCGCGGGTTTCTGCGTGGGCGTGGTAGAAAAATCAGAAATCATCGACGGCTCTAAAGTCAGCGACGGCGATGTGCTGATTGCACTCGGTTCCAGCGGTCCGCACTCGAACGGCTATTCGCTGGTGCGCAAAATTCTTGAAGTCAGCGGTTGTGATCCGCAAACCACCGAACTTGATGGTAAACCATTAGCCGATCATCTGCTGGCACCGACCCGCATTTACGTGAAGTCAGTGCTGGAGTTGATTGAAAAGGTCGATGTGCATGCCATTGCGCACCTGACCGGCGGCGGCTTCTGGGAAAACATTCCGCGCGTATTGCCAGATAATACCCAGGCAGTGATTGATGAATCTTCCTGGCAGTGGCCGGAAGTGTTCAACTGGCTGCAAACGGCAGGTAACGTTGAACGCCATGAAATGTATCGCACCTTCAACTGCGGCGTCGGGATGATTATTGCCCTGCCTGCTCCGGAAGTGGACAAAGCCCTCGCCCTGCTAAATGCCAACGGTGAAAACGCGTGGAAAATCGGTATCATCAAAGCCTCTGATTCCGAACAACGCGTGGTTATCGAATAATGAATATTGTGGTGCTTATTTCCGGCAACGGAAGTAATTTACAGGCAATTATTGACGCCTGTAAAACTAACAAAATTAAAGGCACCGTACGGGCAGTTTTCAGCAATAAGGCCGACGCGTTCGGCCTTGAACGCGCCCGCCAGGCGGGTATTGCAACGCATACGCTCATCGCCAGCGCGTTTGACAGTCGTGAAGCCTATGACCGGGAGTTGATTCATGAAATCGACATGTACGCACCCGATGTGGTCGTGCTGGCTGGTTTTATGCGCATTCTCAGCCCGGCGTTTGTCTCCCACTATGCCGGGCGTTTGCTGAACATTCACCCTTCTCTGCTGCCGAAATATCCCGGATTACACACCCATCGTCAGGCGCTGGAAAATGGTGATGAAGAGCACGGTACATCGGTGCATTTCGTCACCGATGAACTGGACGGTGGCCCGGTTATTTTACAGGCGAAAGTCCCGGTATTTGCTGGTGATACGGAAGATGACATCACCGCCCGCGTGCAAACCCAGGAACACGCTATTTATCCACTGGTGATTAGCTGGTTTGCCGATGGTCGTCTGAAAATGCACGAAAACGCCGCGTGGCTGGATGGTCAACGTCTGCCGCCGCAGGGCTACGCTGCCGACGAGTAATGCCCCCGTAGTTAAAGCGCCAGCTCTGCCGCTGGCGTTTTTCAATTCACCTGTAAATCGCAAGCTCCAGCAGTTTTTTTCCCCCTTTTCTGGCATAGTTGGACATCTGCCAATATTGCTCGCCATAATATCCAGGCAGTGTCCCGTGAATAAAACGGAGTAAAAGTGGTAATGGGTCAGGAAAAGCTATACATCGAAAAAGAGCTCAGTTGGTTATCGTTCAATGAACGCGTGCTTCAGGAAGCGGCGGACAAATCTAACCCGCTGATTGAAAGGATGCGTTTCCTGGGGATCTATTCCAATAACCTTGATGAGTTCTATAAAGTCCGCTTCGCTGAACTGAAGCGACGCATCATTATTAGCGAAGAACAAGGCTCCAACTCTCATTCCCGCCATTTACTGGGCAAAATTCAGTCCCGGGTGCTGAAAGCCGATCAGGAATTCGACGGCCTCTACAACGAGCTATTGCTGGAGATGGCGCGCAACCAGATCTTCCTGATTAATGAACGCCAGCTCTCCGTCAATCAACAAAACTGGCTGCGTCATTATTTTAAGCAGTATCTGCGTCAGCACATTACGCCGATTTTAATCAATCCTGACACTGACTTAGTGCAGTTCCTGAAAGATGATTACACCTATCTGGCGGTGGAAATTATCCGTGGCGATACCATCCGTTACGCGCTGCTGGAGATCCCATCAGATAAAGTGCCGCGCTTTGTGAATTTACCGCCAGAAGCACCGCGTCGACGCAAGCCGATGATTCTTCTGGATAACATTCTGCGTTACTGCCTTGATGATATTTTCAAAGGCTTCTTTGATTATGACGCGCTGAATGCCTATTCAATGAAGATGACCCGCGATGCCGAATACGATTTAGTGCATGAGATGGAAGCCAGCCTGATGGAGTTGATGTCTTCCAGTCTCAAGCAGCGTTTAACTGCTGAGCCGGTGCGTTTTGTTTATCAGCGCGATATGCCCAATGCGCTGGTTGAAGTGTTACGCGAAAAACTGACTATTTCCCGCTACGACTCCATCGTCCCCGGCGGTCGTTATCATAATTTTAAAGACTTTATTAATTTCCCCAATGTCGGCAAAGCCAATCTGGTGAACAAACCACTGCCGCGTTTACGCCATATTTGGTTTGATAAAGCCCAGTTCCGCAATGGTTTTGATGCCATTCGCGAACGCGATGTGTTGCTCTATTATCCTTATCACACCTTTGAGCATGTGCTGGAACTGCTGCGTCAGGCTTCGTTCGACCCGAGCGTACTGGCGATTAAAATTAACATTTACCGCGTGGCGAAAGATTCACGCATCATCGACTCGATGATCCACGCCGCACATAACGGTAAGAAAGTCACCGTGGTGGTTGAGTTACAGGCGCGTTTCGACGAAGAAGCCAACATTCACTGGGCGAAGCGCCTGACCGAAGCAGGCGTGCACGTTATCTTCTCTGCGCCGGGGCTGAAAATTCACGCCAAACTGTTCCTGATTTCACGTAAAGAAAACGGTGAAGTGGTGCGTTATGCACACATCGGGACCGGGAACTTTAACGAAAAAACCGCGCGTCTTTATACTGACTATTCGTTGCTGACCGCCGATGCGCGCATCACCAACGAAGTACGGCGGGTATTTAACTTTATTGAAAACCCATACCGTCCGGTGACATTTGATTATTTAATGGTATCGCCGCAAAACTCCCGCCGCCTATTGTATGAAATGGTGGACCGCGAGATCGCCAACGCGCAGCAAGGGCTGCCCAGTGGTATCACCCTGAAGCTAAATAACCTTGTCGATAAAGGCCTGGTTGATCGTCTGTATGCGGCCTCCAGCTCCGGCGTACCGGTTAATCTGCTGGTTCGCGGAATGTGTTCGCTGATCCCCAATCTGGAAGGCATTAGCGACAACATTCGTGCCATCAGTATTGTTGACCGTTACCTTGAACATGACCGGGTTTATATTTTTGAAAATGGCGGCGATAAAAAGGTCTACCTTTCTTCCGCCGACTGGATGACGCGCAATATTGATTATCGTATTGAAGTGGCGACGCCGCTGCTCGATCCGCGCCTGAAGCAGCGGGTACTGGACATCATCGACATATTGTTCAGCGATACGGTCAAAGCACGTTATATCGATAAAGAACTCAGTAATCGCTACGTTCCCCGCGGCAATCGCCGCAAAGTACGGGCGCAGTTGGCGATTTATGACTACATCAAATCACTCGAACAACCTGAATAACCCTATGCCAATACACGATAAATCCCCTCGTCCGCAGGAGTTTGCTGCGGTCGATCTTGGTTCAAACAGTTTTCACATGGTCATAGCCCGTGTGGTAGATGGTGCCATGCAGATTATTGGCCGCCTGAAACAGCGGGTGCATCTGGCGGACGGCCTGGGGCCAGATAATATGTTGAGTGAAGAGGCAATGACGCGCGGTTTAAACTGTCTGTCGCTGTTTGCCGAACGGCTACAAGGGTTTTCTCCTGCCAGCGTCTGTATAGTTGGTACCCATACGCTGCGTCAGGCGCTGAACGCCACTGACTTTCTGAAACGCGCGGAAAAGGTCATTCCCTACCCGATTGAAATTATTTCCGGTAATGAAGAAGCCCGTCTGATTTTTATGGGCGTGGAACATACCCAACCGGAAAAAGGTCGCAAACTGGTTATTGATATTGGCGGCGGATCTACGGAACTGGTGATTGGTGAAAATTTCGAACCTATTCTCGTTGAAAGCCGCCGGATGGGTTGTGTCAGCTTTGCCCAGCTTTATTTTCCTGGCGGGGTCATCAATAAAGAGAATTTTCAGCGCGCTCGCATGGCGGCAGCACAAAAACTGGAAACTTTAACCTGGCAATTCCGTATTCAGGGCTGGAACGTTGCAATGGGCGCTTCCGGTACCATAAAAGCCGCCCATGAAGTGTTAATGGAAATGGGCGAGAAAGACGGGATAATTACCCCGGAACGTCTGGAAAAACTGGTAAAAGAAGTTTTACGTCACCGTAATTTCGCATCGCTGAGTTTACCGGGTCTTTCCGAAGAGCGGAAAACAGTCTTCGTTCCGGGACTGGCGATTTTATGCGGTGTGTTTGATGCTTTAGCCATCCGTGAACTGCGCCTTTCTGACGGGGCGTTACGCGAAGGCGTACTGTATGAAATGGAAGGACGTTTCCGTCATCAGGATGTGCGTAGTCGCACCGCCAGCAGCCTCGCCAACCAGTATCACATCGACAGCGAACAGGCCCGACGGGTGCTGGATACCACTATGCAAATGTACGAACAGTGGCGGGAACAGCAACCGAAGCTGGCGCATCCGCAACTGGAGGCGCTACTGCGATGGGCCGCCATGCTGCATGAGGTCGGGTTGAATATCAACCACAGCGGTTTGCATCGCCACTCCGCTTATATTCTGCAAAACAGTGACTTGCCGGGTTTTAATCAGGAACAGCAGCTGATGATGGCGACACTGGTGCGCTATCACCGTAAAGCGATTAAGCTCGACGATCTGCCGCGCTTTACCTTGTTTAAGAAGAAACAGTTCCTGCCACTGATACAGCTATTGCGCCTTGGCGTATTACTCAACAATCAACGTCAGGCAACCACCACACCGCCAACATTGACGCTGATTACTGATGACAGTCACTGGACACTGCGTTTCCCGCATGACTGGTTTAGTCAGAATGCGCTGGTACTGCTTGATCTGGAAAAGGAGCAAGAATACTGGGAAGGCGTGGCTGGCTGGCGGTTGAAAATTGAAGAAGAAAGTACACCTGAAATCGCCGCTTAATGCTTTGCGGGCCGACGAGAAATGTCGGCCCGCATTATTCAGGCACTTTCGCGAATGGGTTCGATTTCATTCAGCGTATCAATTAACGGTTGCGGCTTACCAATAAGATAACCCTGCATATAATCGATCCCCAAAGAGAGCACCGCCTCGCGGATCTCTTCGTTTTCAACGTACTCTGCCACTACCCGCATTTTCTTCATTCGCGCCAGATGGCAAATCGACGCCACAATCTGATAATCCAGACTATTTGACACAATATTGCGGATAAAGCTGCCGTCAATTTTAAGCAGATCGGCATTCACATTTTTAAGCCGTGCATAGCTGGCATAGCCGGTGCCGAAATCATCAATCGCAATCTGGCAGCCTAATTCCTGAAGATGCTGCAAGGTGATTTGCGCCTGCTTAACATTGGTCAGAGCATTACTTTCGGTGACTTCAAAAATAAGTTGCCACGCTTCAATCTGATATTTAGCCAGCAACTGACTGACTTCAACAGGAAAACGAGCCTGACATACCGAGGTTGGAGACAGATTAATAGCAAAACGGTGAGCGGGCATCTTCGCTCTGTTTTCAGCCATAAATTGCAGCGTATGCTCAATGACCCACATGTCGATACTCGACGATAAACCAAATTCGTGCGCGACCGGCAAGAAGCTATCGGGGCTGATCAGTTCATCATTCTCACCTTTCATGCGCAGAAGAATTTCATGGTAAACATCACCACGCATACCGGTAATCGGCTGGGCCATCAGGAAAAAATGGTTGTGTTCCAGCGCCTGCTGTAGTCGATTCATCATCGCGACTTTATCTTTCAATTCGCGTTGCAAATACATTGCCCCGCGACGCTGCATATTTTCCGGGGCGTTGGTCACGATGGAAAGTTCGGCGACCGTATTTAGCTCTCCCAGCAGCAGGTAGATATGATTCACTGGCGAGCGCACATAGCAGTAACTGACGCCAATCTGCGGTCGCATCGGCATGCCATCCCAAAAGAAACGAAATTGCTTGAGATGGCTATCCAGTGCGGTAATGCGCTCCTGGTGCGATTCTGTATTCAGTCGCAGCGCGAGATCGTTACCCGAAAGCTGATAAACATCTTCACCCGGTTCCAGCAAGGGTGACAGCCAGTGAGAAAGTTTTTGCTTGTATTGAATCCGCAGCATGATGCCATAATTCTTAACCAGCATTTCCATGCCAGGGATGCGTAAATAACAAAGCGCAGACCAGGGGGCATCACGCAACGCGCGATTCAGGGCGCGAACATTTGGCAGATGAACCACCGGGTCCACATACGCAAGCCGCTGAATGCGTCTGACTACCGCTCTCTGACGGGTTGCCAGTACAGCCATATAATTGACAATAAAAGAGAATACCAGATAACTGGAGGAGGTTATGGTCAGCTGCGTGGTATAGCCAGGATAAATGGGAATGTAATTTTGATAGCTGTGGATGCTGATCATCAACACGACCGCCCAGAGCAGCGAAATCAGCTTATAACCATAGCGCATCGCTCCCCACATCATCAGGGGCAGCAATAATGACAAGGTATAATTGGTGCTAAAAATTGTGCTTTTTTCATTTAACGGCATGCATAACAGCAACAATAAAGCACCTAATGCCAGTAGCCAGAGCGCGAACTCTTTTTTGGTGACTTTGGCATCAACCTGCTGTTTTAATTGCGAATAATAGCTACGTAAATAAAATGGATTTCGCACTACCCGAATGATGAAGTAGCACAGCGGGACACCGATCAGATTACCCACCAGTAAGGCCTGATAATTGATTAAAGTCCCGAGGTTAAAAGGCATGACACCGACCAGATTTTCTCTGCTCGCCAGTAATCCTACAAATGCAGCAAACTGGAAAAGTATCAGAAACAGCGTTGCAGGAAACACAATCTGCCAGAATATACGCTGGGAAATTAAACGGGTATCACCATGTGAAACGTTGTTACGCCGGGGAGTAAAGACCCTGTAACCGCCCCAACAGAGAATGATAATGATAATAAAATTAGCCGTTAATGATAGCGTTTCGTAAAAACCCAGCTCTGCATATTTGCGGACAAAAATCCCTAAGGCGATCCCTGGCAATGCCGCCCAGCTGAAAAACATCATCATGCTGATCATCAGTGCCAGAGGCAGATAAAAGAGAAAAACCTCACCGGAAGAAATATGCGCGAAAGTATTAATGTGGGCGAAAATGGGCAAGATTAAAGAAGGCAGGAACAGCGGAAGCCCCCACCATTTATCACGTATTTTTATATAAGTTGCATTCAGTTTCATAGATGCTCAGCAGAATCCCCCACATCCTGAAGGAGGTGTATTCAGACAGGCATCCCACCTGACTTCGAATGATGATTATTCATCACTATAGAGAGCATTGATTCTAAGTGTCATATGAAAGTACCAATTGATATATATCAAACAAAATAACCCTGATTAATGAATTATTACGTTTATCATGTTAATTCATCATTATTACATCATCATTGTAAATAATTAAATTAACTTCCATAACATTAAAATATGTATCCACTGACGCTTTTTTACATAACGAAGAATTGACCATTTTGTCCTGTTGTGCCTTAATGTAAGTACCGTCCACAGCGTGGGACATACTTCAAGGAACCTTTTGTGAGTCAGGCAACCAGTATGCGAAAACGACACCGATTTAACAGTCGCATGACCCGTATCGTACTGCTCATCAGCTTTATCTTCTTCTTTGGCCGTTTTATCTACTCGTCCGTCGGTGCCTGGCAGCACCATCAGAGCAAAAAAGAAGCTCAGCAATCCACACTCTCCGTCGAATCACCGGTACAACGTTAGCGGTTACCTTCTCCACTTTCACAGAACATAACGGCACTTCGCTGTCGGATGCTTTTGCTGTTTGGGATTATCAAAGCGGCAGATATTCTTTCATCTTAAATTTTACGTCTTTATCCTGACTGATGTTTATCCTGTTTGGCTGCGAAATAAATATAAAATTAATGGTGATGCTGCCAACTTACTGATTTAGTGTATGATGGTGTTTTTGAGGTGCTCCAGTGGCTTCTGTTTCTATCAGCTGTCCCTCCTGTTCAGCTACTGACGGGGTGGTGCGTAACGGCA
>NZ_JAENDM010000013.1:0-108369 GCF_019375075.1 Escherichia sp. XD33 | reverse complement strand
AGTTCTTCGGGCTTACCAATATGGGCCAGAATTGCTGACCAGTTATCGTGAGAGTAATTCATCGGCACGTTAAATCATATCAGGCGTAATACCACAACCCTTAAGTTAGCGCTTATGGGGTAAACCCCCGGGCGCGTTCCTTTATCAAGATGACGTTCGAATATTCCGGCAGGTGCAGTTTGTTTATTCCAGAAAGGCGTTGAGCGCGTATGAATATAATTCTGTGGGATTTGAAGCATCCTTTTCCCTCCTTCGGTGAATGCGCTGAAAACGGTTTATTCCAGCCGTTTCAGGGTACGCCTGATAATTTGCATTTTAAATACCATTTATTGGTTACTTTTTAGCACCATATCAGCGAAGAATCAGGGAGGATTATAGATGGGAAGCCCGCGACAACGCGGGCTGAAAGCATCAGGATTGCAGCGTCGCCAGTCGGGCAGCGAAACCCACGAACATCAAACCAATCAGTGAGTTGCCAACTTTAGCCAGTTTCTTTTTGGTACGTATGTACTGCGTGACAAAAGCACCAGATATAATCAGGAAGCTCAAATAGCAGAAACTCACCAGTTCCAGCGTCGCCGCCAGAATAAAGAATGAAATTCCCGTATGTGGGGCATTAACATCGATAAACTGTACGAAAAACGACACATAGAACAAAATGGCTTTCGGATTAGTCAGGCTCAAAATTAACGCGCGTTTAAAAATAGCACCGTATTGGGGCTCATCGGATTTGGCCTCGCTATTTTTACCCTTCAGGGTCGCGTAAAGAATTTTACTCCCCAGATAGAGCAAATAAAACGCACCAAGATAACGTACAATGTTGAATAATATCGGGGTGGTCTTAATTAATGTCGCCACTCCAGCCCATGCCAGAAACATCAATACCGCATCGCCAATAAATACACCGCAGGCCGCAAGATAACCGCCTTTCATACCGCTACTGACGCTATTTTTGAGTACAAACAGGGTATTTGGCCCTGGCACCAACACAATAAAAATGGCCCCAACCAGATAGGTCCAGTAATTCAGAACCCCGTATTCAGCGAACACATTAACCTCTTTAATTATCTTTCGATCATGCGCGATTAAAGGTGAATATGCTAACCAATCTGTAGCGGCTTAGAAAGGAGAAAATCAGGTTTTAACCTGATATCAACCCGATAATTGAATCATTAATCAGGCATGCTCCAGTGAAAAATTCGGGTAGTGCTCGGCAAAATACTGGCGTAAAAATTCTACCGTTATCCGCACTTTCGCTGACGTCGCCAGCCTTGAAACATAAACGGCCCAGACGTTCGCTGGCTGGTAATATTCCGGTAGCACTTGCACTAAATGACCACTGGCAATGTTTTCGCTAACATCCCACCAGGAACGCAGAGCAATCCCCTGCCCATCGAGACACCACTGATGGACAATTTCTCCATGATTAGACGACAGTGGGCCGGTGACTTTAATCGCATGGGGGCCTTCTTTATTGCGTAATTGCCAGACACCAAAAGGATGATCGCGCTCTTTAATGACCAGGCACGGCAATGCAGAAAGATCGGTTAAATGTTTCGGCGCGCCATGTTGCGCAATAAATTCCGGCGACGCGCAGAGAATACGGTAATTGGTCGCCAGTTTGCGGGCGATTAAATTAGGGGCGATGTCATCGCCAATGCGAATATCGAGATCGACACCTTCATTGACCAAATCGACCAGTCGGTCTTCCACATCAAAACGTAATTCCAGTTGCGGATACGCCTTCGCCAGCGCTGATAACGCCGGAGCCACCACCTGTCGTCCAAAACCAAAGCTGCTGATAATACGCAGCATCCCCTGCGGCACCTGACGCACGTCAGAAAGTTCGTCCATCATCTGACCGACATCCTGCAAAATCCGCTGCGCCCATTCATAAATCCGCTCTCCTTCTTCGGTAATGGTGACGCGGCGGGTGGTGCGGTGTAACAACACCACGTTTAGCGTTTGCTCCAGCAAGGCGATGCGCTTGCTGACGAACGCCGGTGAAACGCCCAGTTCTTCCGCCACGGCGGCAAAACCAGCCCGGCGAGCCACCAGCATAAAGACGCGCAAATCATTCAGCAGCGGTAAATTATTCATGATTCGTGTTTTATGTTTCACCAGTTACGGGGATTAATTCCTTTTCAGTCAATTATAGGATGGTGATGTTGTCAATTTTGATGGTCAGGAAGTGAGAACCCAATGATGAAAACGATGCGTATTGCTGCGATCCCGGGAGACGGGATTGGCAAAGAAGTCCTTCCTGAAGGGATTCGCGTGTTACAGGCTGCCGCTGAGCGCTGGGGCTTCGCCTTGAGTTTTGAGCAAATGGAGTGGGCGAGCTGCGAGTATTACAGCCATCACGGTAAAATGATGCCGGACGACTGGCATGAGCAACTTAGCCGTTTCGACGCCATCTATTTTGGTGCCGTCGGCTGGCCGGATACCGTTCCGGACCATATTTCGTTGTGGGGTTCGCTGCTGAAATTTCGTCGTGAATTCGACCAGTACGTCAACCTGCGCCCGGTTCGTCTCTTTCCTGGCGTTCCCTGCCCGCTGGCGGGAAAACAGCCTGGCGACATCGATTTTTACGTGGTCAGGGAAAACACCGAAGGCGAATATTCCTCGCTCGGCGGTAGAGTGAATGAAGGTACAGAGCATGAAGTCGTCATTCAGGAATCGGTATTTACGCGTCGTGGTGTCGATCGCATTTTGCGTTATGCCTTCGAACTTGCGCAAAGCCGCCCACGTAAGACGCTAACTTCTGCCACTAAATCGAACGGTTTAGCCATCAGCATGCCGTACTGGGATGAGCGAGTGGAAGCAATGGCCGAGAATTACCCGGAGATCCGCTGGGACAAGCAGCATATTGATATTCTCTGCGCGCGTTTTGTGATGCAGCCGGAACGATTCGATGTGGTGGTGGCGTCCAATTTGTTTGGCGATATCCTTTCCGATCTTGGCCCGGCCTGCACCGGCACCATTGGCATTGCCCCATCCGCCAACCTGAATCCGGAACGCACTTTCCCGTCGCTCTTCGAGCCTGTCCACGGTTCCGCGCCGGATATCTACGGGAAAAATATTGCTAACCCTATCGCCACGATTTGGGCCGGGGCAATGATGCTCGATTTTCTCGGCAATGGCGATGAGCGTTTCCAGCAAGCGCATAACGGTATTCTGGCAGCAATTGAAGAAGTGATTGCTCACGGGCCGAAAACACCTGATATGAAAGGCAATGCCACCACGCCACAGGTTGCCGACGCGATTTGCAAAATTATTTTGCGTTAAGGTCAAACCAGTTTATTTGAACCGCGTCACTGACGCGGTTTTTTTATTCGTTCTTTGCAGTAAATAACCTGCGTCATTTCACCTTTTATTGTTTCCGTTTCGTGTTTTATGGCTTTCCGTATTCTTAATTGTTTAATTTATGTAACATGCAAATTTTGTTACGCGTACGTTAGGTTCCGCCGTACAGGTATTGGTTTTGCTGGCAATGGGACTGGTGATTTATTTAGCCACCAGTAAATACGGCAATATTCGTCTTGGCGAAGGAAAACCGGAATACAGCACGCTCTCCTGGCTGTTTATGTTTATTTGTGCCGGTTTAGGTTCTTCTACGCTTTATTGGGGGGTTGCTGAATGGGCCTATTATTATCAAACGCCTGGATTAAATATCGCACCGCGTTCACAACAGGCACTCGAATTTAGCGTTCCCTACTCTTTCTTCCACTGGGGCATCAGCGCCTGGGCAACTTATACGCTGGCCTCATTAATCATGGCTTATCACTTTCATGTGCGGAAAAACAAAGGTCTGAGCCTTTCCGGCATTATTGCTGCTATTACCGGCGTTCGCCCGCAAGGCCCATGGGGAAAACTGGTCGATTTGATGTTCCTGATCGCCACTGTCGGCGCACTGACCATTTCCCTTGTTGTTACCGCAGCAACCTTTACCCGTGGGCTTTCCGCGCTGACCGGTTTACCCGATAACTTCACCGTGCAGGCATTTGTGATCCTGCTTTCCGGCGGCATTTTTTGCCTAAGCTCGTGGATTGGTATCAACAACGGTTTGCAACGTCTGAGCAAAATGGTTGGCTGGGGCGCGTTCCTGCTGCCATTACTGGTGCTGATTGTCGGCCCAACCGAATTTATTACCAACAGCATCATCAATGCCATCGGCCTGACCACGCAAAACTTCCTGCAAATGAGCTTATTCACCGATCCGCTTGGCGATGGTTCATTTACCCGCAACTGGACCGTTTTCTACTGGCTGTGGTGGATCTCATACACCCCTGGCGTAGCAATGTTTGTCACCCGCGTTTCCCGCGGTCGTAAGATTAAAGAAGTTATCTGGGGACTGATCCTCGGCAGCACCGTCGGTTGCTGGTTCTTCTTTGGCGTAATGGAAAGCTATGCCATTCATCAGTTTATCAATGGCGTAATCAACGTCCCACAGGTGCTGGAAACACTGGGCGGCGAAACAGCTGTACAGCAAGTTCTGATGTCGTTGCCAGCCGGTAAATTGTTCCTCGCCGCATACCTGGGCGTGATGATTATTTTCCTTGCCTCGCATATGGATGCAGTGGCCTACACCATGGCGGCGACCAGTACGCGTAATCTCCAGGAAGGTGACGATCCTGACCGTGGGCTGCGTCTTTTCTGGTGCGTGGTGATCACTCTGATCCCGCTTTCCATCTTGTTTACCGGTGCTTCGCTGGAAACGATGAAAACCACCGTCGTGCTCACAGCCCTTCCCTTCCTCGTCATTTTACTGGTGAAAGTCGGCGGGTTTATTCGCTGGCTGAAACAGGATTACGCCGACATTCCGGCTCATCAAGTTGAACATTATCTCCCGCAGACACCGGTTGAAGCCCTGGAAAAAACGCCAGTGCTCCCTGCGGGAACCGTATTCAAAGGCGACAACTGAGCGCCATCATCCTAACGATAAAGGTATCCCTATGAGCAATCTGAGCCCTGACTTTGTACTACCCGAAAATTTTTGCGCTAACCCGCAAGAGGCGTGGACCATTCCTGCCCGTTTTTATACCGATCAGAACGCGTTTGAACACGAAAAAGAGAACGTCTTCGCCAAAAGCTGGATTTGCGTCGCTCACAGCAGCGAACTGGCGAATGCCAATGATTATGTGACGCGTGAGATCATTGGCGAAAGCATCGTGCTGGTACGCGGTCGTGATAAGGTTTTGCGCGCGTTCTATAACGTGTGTCCGCACCGTGGTCATCAGTTGTTGAGCGGTGAAGGAAAAGCAAAAAATGTGATTACCTGCCCGTATCACGCATGGGCATTCAAACTCGATGGCAACCTGGCCCATGCACGTAACTGCGAAAACGTCGCCAATTTCGATAGCGACAAAGCGCAACTGGTTCCGGTGCGTCTGGAAGAATATGCCGGATTCGTCTTCATCAACATGGACCCCAACGCCACCAGCGTAGAAGATCAATTACCCGGCCTGGGCGCGAAAGTGCTGGAAGCCTGCCCGGAAGTCCACGATCTGAAACTGGCGGCCCGCTTTACCACCCGCACGCCTGCCAACTGGAAGAACATTGTCGATAACTATCTCGAGTGCTATCACTGTGGTCCGGCGCATCCAGGTTTCTCCGACTCCGTACAGGTTGATCGTTACTGGCACACCATGCACGGTAACTGGACGCTGCAATACGGTTTCGCCAAACCGTCCGAACAGTCGTTTAAATTTGAAGAGGGTACGGATGCGGCATTCCACGGTTTCTGGCTGTGGCCGTGCACGATGCTGAACGTCACCCCGATCAAAGGGATGATGACGGTCATTTATGAATTCCCGGTGGATTCTGAAACTACCCTGCAAAACTACGATATTTACTTCACCAATGAAGAGTTAACCGACGAGCAAAAATCGCTGATTGAGTGGTATCGCGATGTGTTCCGTCCGGAAGATTTACGTCTGGTTGAAAGCGTACAGAAAGGGCTGAAATCGCGTGGCTATCGTGGTCAGGGGCGCATCATGGCCGACAGTAGCGGTAGTGGCATTTCCGAACATGGTATCGCCCATTTCCATAATCTGCTGGCGCAGGTGTTTAAGGACTAATGACATCGGCGGCGGTATTTTCCGCCGCTGGGCTGATTTTTGATGGAGTACAGCAATGTCAGACTATCAAATGTTTGAAGTACAGGTGAGCCAGGTTGAACCCCTTACCGAACAGGTGAAACGCTTCACGCTGGTGGCAACCGATGGCAAACCATTACCTGCGTTTACCGGAGGAAGTCACGTCATTGTGCAGATGAGCGATGGTGATAACCAGTACAGCAATGCGTATTCACTACTGAGTTCGCCGCATGACACCTCTTGTTATCAGATTGCCGTTCGGCTGGAGGAAAACTCGCGCGGCGGTTCCCGCTTTTTGCATCAGCAGGTAAAAGTGGGCAATCGGTTAACGATTTCAACGCCTAATAACCTGTTTGCGCTAATTCCCTCAGCCAGAAAGCATCTGTTTATCGCGGGCGGTATTGGTATCACCCCTTTTCTGTCGCACATGGCAGAGCTGCAACACAGCGACGTCGACTGGCAGCTACATTACTGCTCGCGAAATCCAGAAAGTTGCGCATTTCGTGATGAGCTAGTCCAGCATCCGCAGGCTGAGAAAGTTCACTTGCATCACTCATCAACCGGAACACGACTGGAATTAGCGCGATTATTGGCGGATATCGAACCTGGCACACACGTTTATACCTGTGGTCCCGAGGCGCTAAATGAAGCGGTAAGAAGTGAAGCTGCGCGTCTGGACATCGCCGCCGATACGCTGCACTTTGAGCAATTTGCTATCGAAGACAAAACCGGCGATGCCTTTACCCTGGTGCTTGCCCGTTCCGGAAAAGAGTTTGTGGTGCCGGAAGAGATGACTATTTTGCAGGTTATTGAAAATAATAAAGCCGCGAAAGTGGAATGTTTATGTCGTGAAGGGGTATGCGGAACCTGCGAAACAGCAATACTGGAAGGTGAAGCTGACCATCGGGATCAGTATTTTAGCGATGAAGAGCGTGCCAGCCAGCAAAGTATGTTGATCTGTTGTTCGCGTGCGAAGGGTAAACGCCTGGTGTTGGATTTGTAGTTTGCCAAAGCCGGATGTGGCGCTGAGCGCGCCCAGTCCGGCTTCGGAAGATTTTACTGCGGATATTCCTGCAATAAATTGTGTAATGCTTCCGCCATCAGCTCACCACGCCAGCCGGAAATCAGCTCCGGCAAATTGTTCTGCGGTTTCAGTTTCCAGTGCCAGTTCAGCAGTTGGTTGATTTGCCGACGCGATGCCAGCAATTCGGCGCTGATCTTATGCGTTTCGCTCACGTCAGTAATCAGCGACTTAATCGCTTTAAACGCTTTACGATAACCCGGCATGTCCATCAGGTTAAGCATCGGCTGCGGTAAGGCCTCTTCCGGCAATGTCTGCGCTTTTTCCACCAGCGCCAGCAGCGTTTTACCGTGAAAGCGGATTTCGCTACCGGATAAACCCAGGCTGTCCAGTTCGCCTAAACTTCCCGGCATATAACGCGCGACCGACCACAAATGCTCTTCACGCACGACAAAGTTCACCGCCAGATCACGCTCACGAGCCTTGCGCAGTCGCCAGTCGGCTAACAGTTGCAGACAGGCCAGTTGGCGTGTGCGTAATTGCCAGGCATTGGTGATATCACGCCAGGCATCTTCCGGCGCAACGACTTCCTGACGACGCATTTGCATCAGGCGGCATTCATCCAGCGCCGCAGGTAGCCAGCCGGAGGCCTCCGTTTCTACCATAAGCTTGGCGGTGATCGGTAACAGATACCAGACATCAGCCGCTGCGTATTCACACTGACGTTCGGTCAGCGGTCTGGCCAGCCAGTCGGTGCGCGATTCACTCTTGTCCAGCGTAACGCCGGAATACTCTTCCACCATGGAAGCGAACCCCCATGACATCGGGCGTCCGCAGAAGGCAGCAAGGATTTGCGTGTCAATCAGGGGTTGTGGTAATTCGCCAAAGACATTGAGGAACACTTCCAGATCTTCACTGCCTGCATGGAGAAATTTTGTGATGGACGGATCGCGCAGGATCGCTTTCAGCGGTGACCAGTCGGTGATCCCGAGAGGATCAATTAACGCCAGATGCTCACCATCAAAAAGTTGAATTAAACCCAGCTGCGGGTAATAAGTGCGCGTACGAACAAATTCAGTATCCAGGGCTATCGCCGGAAAGGCACGGACGGCTTCACACAAAGAAGCCAGCGCATCGTCCGTGGTAATCATTTGGTAATTCAAATTGTATTCTCTTTAGTGGGCGTCAAAAAAAACGCCGGATTAACCGGCGTCTGACGACTGACTTAACGCTCAGGCTTTATTGTCCACTTTGCCGCGCGCTTCGTCACGTAATTCTCGTCGCAAAATTTTTCCGACGTTAGATTTCGGTAACTCATCACGAAACTCCACCAGCTTCGGTACTTTGTAGCCCGTGAGCTGACGGCGGCAAAAGGTCACCAGTGACTCTTCGGTAAGCGATGGATCTTTTTTCACTACGAAGATTTTCACCGCTTCACCACTGGAGCCGGAAGGTACGCCAACAGCCGCGACTTCCTGTACGCCAGGATGCTGCATGACGACATCTTCAATCTCGTTGGGATAGACGTTAAAACCGGAAACCAGAATCATGTCTTTTTTACGATCGACAATGCGCAGGAACCCTTCTTCATCCATCACCGCGATGTCGCCGGTGTGTAACCAGCCATTTTTGATGATTTCATCGGTAGCATCGGGACGCTGCCAGTAACCCAGCATCACCTGCGGTCCTTTGACACAAAGCTCACCCGGTTGACCTGGTGGTACTTCATTATCATCATCATCCACCAGTTTGGCTTCCGTCGACGGCACCGGCAAACCGATGCTACCACTATGATAATCAATATCATATGGGTTAACGCTGACCAGCGGCGCACACTCGGTAAGGCCATAGCCTTCCAGCAGATACTGTCCGGTCAGTTTCACCCAACGCTCTGCCACCACTTGCTGCACTGGCATCCCACCGCCTGCGGAAAGATGCAGACTGGAGAAATCCAGCTGCTGGAACTCTTTATTGTTCAGCAACGCATTGAACAAGGTGTTAACGCCAGTGATAGCGGTAAACGGATATTTCGCTAACTCTTTTACCAACCCTGGAATATCACGCGGGTTAGTGATAAGCAGGTTCTGCCCACCCAGTTCGATAAACAGCAGGCAGTTAATGGTCAGGGCAAAAATGTGATACAGCGGCAGTGCCGTTACTACCAGTTCTTTACCTGGATGCAGCAACGGCCCATAGGTGGCGTTGACCTGTTCCAGGTTCGCCAGCATATTGCGGTGAGTCAGCATCGCGCCTTTCGCCACACCTGTGGTGCCGCCGGTGTATTGCAGGAAGGCTAAATCTTCCGGCACCAGTTCGGGTTTGACGTACTGCATCCGGTAGCCGTTATGCAGTGCGCTACGAAATGAAATGGCATCTGGCAGATGGTATTTCGGCACCAAACGCTTGATGTATTTAACAACGAAATTGACTACCGTGCCTTTTGCCGTAGATAGCTGATCGCCCATACGGGTCAGAATTACGTGCTGAACGGCGGTTTTATCAACCACTTTTTCCAGTGTGTGAGCAAAGTTAGACACGATAACAATCGCCGATGCGCCGCTATCGTTAAGCTGATGCTCAAGCTCACGCGGGGTATACAACGGGTTAACGTTTACGACGATCATCCCGGCACGCAAAATGCCAAACAGCGCCACCGGATATTGCAATAAATTAGGCATCATCAACGCAACGCGATCGCCTTTCTTCAGCCCCAACCCTTGTTGCAAATAAGCGGCAAACGCGCGACTGCGTTCTTCCAGCTTGCGGAAGGTCATCACCTCCCCCATATTCACAAACGCAGGCTGATCGGCGTAGCGCGCGACCGACTGCTCAAACATATCTACCAGAGATTGATAACGGTCAGGGTTGATCTCCGTCGGAACGTCCGCGGGATAACGGTTAAGCCAAACCTTCTTCAATTCTTCACCTCTAAAATGCGTGTTCGTCGTCATCGCAACCCCAAATGATATACATGCTGTTAACATAATATTAACTCATCATACCAGCTTGATAATTACCCAACGAAAAGGTTGCGAAGCGCGTCACTATTTATTTTTATCTTTACCGTAAGAATGCAGAAACAGCGGACCAGCCGCTGTTTCTTTTTCTTTAAAAACAAGCAATTATTCAGTTACAACTGTTTGTACTCTCGCGGGACCGGGATTATACCAGCCCCATCCGCCGTAGCCATAGGGCCAGCCACGACCGCCATAAAACCATGGATCAATCGGCTGAGGCGGCATAATCACCTGCTGGGTTAAATGCCAACGTTTGTAACCCGTTACTTGCATCACCATAAATTTATAGGGCGTATTGCCGATTTTGCCGTCAACCGCACCAGTGATTGGCCCGACTACCGTAACCAGTTGTCCACGGAAATCCACCGGGTCCAGAAAACCGTTCACATCGGCATAAATGCGACCGCGAGAAGGTTCTCCCAGCGTCGGTCTGGCTCCGCTGTCCAGCGGTACGGTAGCAATTTCCAGGCGGGTTTTCCCTTGCTGGTTTTGTACCGCAACCACTTTGCCACCAAAGCGTGCCTCCTGACCAACGTACAGCTGCGGCGCACTCATCACCCGAACTAAATCTTGTTGCGGCGTGGGACTGCTGCCTTTAATGGCGTCCGGCACAGTGACACAACCGCTCAGCATTAGCGCAAACGTACCTGCCAGTATGCCTTTGATAACATTCTTTTGAACCGCCATGGTGCGACTCCTTTTTTTCTCAGGGCATACTCTTAAGATTCATTCTTTGCCCGGAAGTTTCTTCCATGCGACGTTGTTACGTAAATAAACCGGTTCGGCATGTTCCACCGCCACCGTTTTACCCTCGGCAAACATCTGACACGCAATCGGCAGCATATCTTCAGCAGCAGGCAGTAACACTTCGCCATCGCGCAAAACCAGCCCGCTCTCTTTACCGAGATCCGGCCAAGCTTGCCAGCCCGTCCCTACCGTCACCCATTCGCCGGAAAGCTGTTGCATTCGTTCATGGACGATTTCGGGTTTGAGTACGGCTTCGGTTTCTTCACCGTGCCAGATACCGTTTTCATCACGCTGATATTCGGCCCAGTAAACTTCGCCCATTCGCGCGTCAATGGCTGCCAGCACGCGGGTTGCGCCGTTTTTGCGCCACGCCCCTTGCGCCATCGTCATTAGCGTGGAGACGCCAATCATCGGTAATTCCGCGCCAAGCGCCAGCCCTTGCGCGATGCCAATACCAATGCGCACGCCAGTAAAGCTACCGGGGCCGCGCCCGTAAGCCAGAGCGTTAATATCAGTGAGGGAAGTTCCGCTGGTGGTCAGGATATCCTGCACCATCGGTAAGATTCGTTGAGTATGTTCACGAGGGCAAAGCTCAAAATGAGCGTTGACAGTACCGTCGTTCCACAGGGCGACAGAGCAGGCCTCTGTCGCGGTATCGATAGCCAGAATTCGCATGGGTCTTCGTGCTTAGATCAATAAAAAGGCGCGCATCATACCATACTCCGTAACAAATTACCTGGAGGATGGTATCGCAAGGAAACGAACCGCACGGGCAATGTCACGGGTGCGTGGCGCGGGCGGCAGACTGGCGAGAAACGTCGCGCCGTAAGGACGCATCACCAGCCGATTGTCACAAATCACCAGCACGCCACGATCGTCGGCGTCGCGAATCAGTCGCCCTACCCCCTGTTTGAGAGTAATGACGGCATCTGGTAGTTGCACTTCATCGAACGGGTCGCCACCGCGCAAACGACAATCTTCCATGCGCGCTTTTAACAGTGGATCATCCGGCGAGGTAAACGGCAATTTGTCGATAATTACCAATGACAATGTATCGCCACGCACGTCCACCCCTTCCCAGAAACTGCTGGTTGCCACAAGAAGCGCATTACCGGCGCTGACAAATTGCTGCAACAGTTGCCCTTTGCTGGTTTCCCCCTGCAACAATACAGGAAGCGTCATGGTAGCGCGGAACTGCTCGGCCAGATCGCGCATCATGGCGTGCGAGGTACAAAGCATAAAACAACGACCGTTGTTAGCTTCGATGATCGGTCGCAGCATTGCCGCTAACTGGCGAGCAGAACCTGGCTGGTTGGTTTGCGGCAGATTGCGCGGCACACAGAGTAACGCCTGGCGGCTGTAATCAAATGGGCTGGGCAACAGCAACGACTCGGCCTGTTCGATGCCAAGCCGCGAGGTGAAATGATGCAGATCGTCGTTCACCGACAGCGTTGCTGAGGTGAAGATCCAGCTACCGGGTTTTTGCGCCATTAACTCTTTGAATTTATCCGCCACGCTGAGCGGCGTGAGAGCCAGAGTAAAATGGCGCGAAGTGCATTCGTACCAGTAGCTGTAGCCCGGCTGATTGATCTCTTTTAGCCGCTTCAGCCGTGTGCGATACAACGTGGCGCGCTCAAATGCCGCATCCAGCAAGGCGGAACGCCCCAGTGACAGTTTCGCCACGTCATAACAAAGTTCCAGGGTGTCATCGAGCAGTAAAAATGCCCGCTGAATTTGCGGATTAGCTAACAGCTCACGCAGGTTACCGCGATAACCTGGCTCACCGAGTTGCAGACGAAAATCCTGCGCACTCTGGGCAAGACGATCAGCGCACTTTTGTAACTGCTGGGTGTCTTTTAATTCGGTGCGGTAGGCGATGGTGATGTCTTTTGCCAGGTCGAGCAGTTGTCGACTGGAGAGTGACTGACCAAAATACTGGCTGGCAATGTCCGGTAGCTGGTGGGCTTCGTCGAAGATCATGACGTCCGCTTCCGGGATCAGTTCGCCAAATCCACTCTCTTTAACCACCATATCCGCCAGAAAGAGATGATGGTTTACCACCACCACATCGGCGTCCATCGCTTTTTTACGTGCTTTGACCACAAAGCAATCTTTATACATCGGGCAGTCGCTGCCAAGACAGTTGTCGTTGGTGCTGGTGACCAGCGGCCACGCCTGTGAATCTTCCGCCACGCTGACGCAGGTGCTGATATCACCATCGACTGTTTGATTAGACCAGGAGCGCAGCAGGATCACATCGCTTAAGATTTGTACCGGCAGATCGCCCCCCGCCAGCGCCTGCTGTTCGAGACGTTCGAGGCAGAGGTAGTTTGAGCGCCCTTTCAGCAGCGCCACGTTGCCCGTATATTTCAATGCCTTTGAGACTGTTGGCAAATCGCGGCTGTAGAGCTGATCCTGCAACGCTTTTGAGCCGGTCGAGATAATGACTTTCTTTTTCGCCCGCAGCGCAGGAGCCAGGTAAGCGTAGGTTTTGCCCGTACCGGTTCCTGCTTCCACCACCAGCGGCTGGCCTTTTTCTATCGCCTGGGTGACGGCTACCGCCATCTGTCGCTGTGGTTCTCGCGGCTTAAAGCCTGGTATCGCTTTCGCCAGCTGACCGTCTGGTGCAAAATCGTCCGTCACACTACCCCCTGTTGATTTGAACAGGGATTATGTCAGGATGAGGGCGCTTTCGCCAGTTGAAGTGGTGACGGCGACCTCACATTGTGGCAGTCTTTGCAGCACGAAAATGGAAGTATAATGAGGACAAAATGATGACTATCGTTCGTATCGATGCTGAAGCCCGCTGGTCTGATGTAGTAATCCACAACAACACGCTCTACTACACTGGTGTACCGGAAAACCTCGACGCCGATGCCTTTGAGCAAACCGCCAACACGCTGGCACAGATTGACGCCGTGCTGGAAAAACAGGGCAGCAATAAATCGAGCATTCTGGATGCCACCATTTTCCTGGCCGATAAAAACGACTTCGCGGCGATGAATAAAGCGTGGGATGCCTGGGTTGTGGCGGGTCATGCGCCGGTGCGCTGCACGGTGCAAGCGGGGCTGATGAACCCGAAGTATAAAGTTGAAATTAAGATTGTGGCTGCGGTGTAAGCTTTATCGAAGCAAAATAAGTCAGACGATAATTTATCGATAATACTGGTCGGTTTTACATAAATCGACCAGAGATTAAGATATTACTGTTGATGCTCCTGCTAATTCATTATTTATTTTTATAATTTCAATTTTAGCTATAAAGCTAACTATATAAATAAACATAACCATGCCGTTGTGTTCGCCCTTCGATTAGCACCTCTGGTTTTCTTTCTTAGCTGAACAATCTGGTTATAGCGTGCGGACTGACCGTTAATTTTCTCCATCTTACTGGATAACACACCATGAGCTGCTACCTTTAAAACACCTGAATGTCAACAGGTTAACTCGTGCCATATCGTTATAATCCCTTTGATATTAGATGCAAATTAAGGTCATATATAGCCTTATCGATAACATGGTTAATTTTAAGGATAAGAATATGCCTGCTGTAATAGATAAAGCCCTGGATTTCATTGGTGCCATGGATGTATCAGCGCCAACACCAAGTTCGATGAATGAAAGCACAGCGAAGGGAATCTTTAAATATTTAAAAGAACTGGGAGTACCCGCGAGTGCCGCTGATATTACGGCGCGAGCTGACCAGGAAGGCTGGAACCCTGGGTTCACGGAAAAAATGGTTGGATGGGCAAAAAAAATGGAGTCTGGTGAACGCACTGTAATTAAAAATCCTGAATACTTTTCAACATATATGCAGGAAGAACTAAAAGCACTGGTCTGAGTTTAATTTATATCAGCATAAATGGGTCAGGACGCTTTTAATCACATATAAAAAGCGTCCTTTTTCTCACAATCAAATAATCATCGGATTCTATAACGAAATCGATACGGATTAGTGTGTTACTCGTCTTCATCCTCAAAACGCGCCACGATTCGCTCGCCGGAGTGGTTGGCACGCAGCTCTTCTGCCACCAGCGCGATTGCCTGGCCGCTGCTCATCCCTTGTGCCATCAGTTCCTGGATCCGCTCGACAGCTTTTTGCTGCTGTTCATGGGTGAGTGAAGGTAAACCTGCAAACATTGTTAACTCCTGCTAAATTGTTGGCGCTAATTATTTCATGCTACCCGGCACATAGCCAGTAGAGTCAGGACTGATGAAGACGTTATCTCCCGCTGTGATTACTTTACCCTGGCGTCAGGACGCCGCTGAATTTTATTTCTCCCGCTTAAGCCACCTGCCGTGGGCGATGCTTTTACACTCCGGCTATGCCGATCATCCGTATAGCCGCTTTGATATTGTGGTCGCCGATCCGATTTGCACTTTAACCACTTTCGGTAAAGAAACCGTTGTTAGTGAAAGCGAAAAACGCACAACGACCACTGATGACCCGCTACAGGTGCTCCAGCAGGTGCTGGATCGCGCAGACATTCGCCCAACGCATAACGAAGATTTGCCATTTCAGGGCGGCGCACTGGGGTTGTTTGGCTACGATCTGGGCCGCCGTTTTGAGTCACTGCCAGAAATTGCGGAACAAGATATCGTTCTGCCGGATATGGCAGTGGGTATCTACGATTGGGCGCTCATTGTCGACCACCAGCGTCATACAGTTTCTTTGCTGAGTCATAATGATGTCAATGCCCGTCGGGCCTGGCTGGAAAGCCAGCAATTCTCGCCGCAGGAAGATTTCACGCTCACTTCCGACTGGCAATCCAATATGACCCGCGAGCAGTACGGCGAAAAATTTCGCCAGGTACAGGAATATCTGCACAGCGGTGATTGCTATCAGGTGAATCTCGCCCAGCGTTTTCATGCGACCTATTCTGGCGATGAATGGCAGGCATTCCTTCAGCTTAATCAGGCCAACCGCGCGCCATTTAGCGCTTTTTTACGTCTTGAACAGGGTGCAATTTTAAGCCTTTCGCCAGAGCGGTTTATTCTTTGTGATAATAGTGAAATCCAGACCCGCCCGATTAAAGGCACGCTACCACGCCTGCCCGATCCTCAGGAAGATAGCAAACAAGCAGAAAAACTGGCGAACTCAGCGAAAGATCGTGCCGAAAATCTGATGATTGTCGATTTAATGCGTAATGATATCGGTCGTGTTGCCGTAGCCGGTTCGGTAAAAGTACCAGAGCTGTTCGTGGTGGAACCCTTCCCTGCCGTGCATCATCTGGTCAGCACTATAACGGCGCGACTACCAGAACAGTTACACGCCAGCGATCTGCTGCGCGCAGCTTTTCCTGGTGGCTCAATAACCGGGGCTCCGAAAGTACGGGCTATGGAAATTATCGACGAACTGGAACCGCAGCGACGTAATGCCTGGTGCGGCAGCATTGGCTATTTGAGCTTTTGCGGCAACATGGATACCAGCATTACTATCCGCACGCTGACTGCCATTAACGGACAAATATACTGCTCTGCGGGCGGTGGAATTGTCGCCGATAGCCAGGAAGAAGCGGAATATCAGGAAACTTTTGATAAAGTTAATAAGATATTACGCCAACTGGAGAAGTAAGACGTGGAATACCGTAGCCTGACGCTTGATGATTTTTTATCTCGCTTTCAACTTTTGCGCCCGCAAATTAACCGGGAAACCCTAAATCATCGTCAGGCTGCCGTGTTAATCCCCATCGTCCGTCGACCGCAACCGGGGTTGTTGCTGACTCAGCGTTCAATTCATCTGCGTAAACACGCTGGACAAGTGGCATTCCCTGGAGGTGCAGTCGATGACACGGACGCATCAGCTATCGCCGCCGCGCTGCGCGAAGCTGAAGAAGAGGTCGCTATACCGCCTTCCGCCGTTGAAGTTATCGGCGTGCTGCCGCCCGTCGATAGCGTAACTGGCTATCAGGTAACCCCAGTGGTCGGCATTATCCCGCCCGATCTGCCGTATCGCGCCAGTGAAGATGAAGTCTCGGCGGTGTTTGAAATGCCGCTCGCCCAGGCATTACATCTGGGTCGTTATCACCCTTTAGATATCTACCGCCGTGGCGATTCACATCGGGTATGGCTGTCCTGGTACGAACAGTATTTTGTATGGGGAATGACCGCATGCATAATTCGTGAGCTGGCGCTGCAAATTGGTGTGAAACCCTGACTATACTTATCTTTACATCTACAAAACACTACTTGAGACAATCATCGCAATATTAGTTAAATCGCGGTTTTTGATTAGTTTAATTCATGTGAATAGTTAAGCCAGTCGCCGCGTTCCCTCTTACACTATGCGCTGTTATTAGTTCGTTACTGGAAGTCCAGTCACCTTGTCAGGAGTATTATCGTGATTAGTCTATTCGACATGTTTAAGGTGGGGATTGGTCCCTCATCTTCCCATACCGTAGGGCCTATGAAGGCGGGTAAACAGTTCGTCGATGATCTGGTCGAAAAAGGCTTACTGGATAGCGTTACTCGCGTTGCCGTGGACGTTTATGGTTCACTGTCGCTGACGGGTAAAGGCCACCACACCGATATCGCCATTATTATGGGTCTTGCAGGTAACGAACCTGCCACCGTGGATATCGACAGTATTCCCGGTTTTATTCGCGACGTAGAAGAGCGCGAACGTCTGCTGCTGGCACAGGGACGGCATGAAGTGGATTTCCCGCGCGACAACGGGATGCGTTTTCATAACGGCAACCTGCCGCTGCATGAAAACGGTATGCAAATCCACGCCTATAACGGCGATGAAGTCGTCTACAGCAAAACTTATTATTCCATCGGCGGTGGTTTTATCGTCGATGAAGAACACTTTGGTCAGGATGCTGCCAACGAAGTGAGCGTGCCGTATCCGTTCAAATCTGCCACCGAACTGCTCGCGTACTGTAATGAAACCGGCTATTCGCTGTCTGGTCTCGCTATGCAGAACGAACTGGCGCTGCACAGCAAGAAAGAGATCGACGAGTATTTCGCGCATGTCTGGCAAACCATGCAGGCATGTATCGATCGCGGGATGAACACCGAAGGTGTACTGCCAGGCCCGCTGCGCGTGCCACGTCGTGCGTCTGCCCTGCGCCGGATGTTAGTTTCCAGCGATAAACTGTCTAACGATCCGATGAATGTCATTGACTGGGTAAACATGTTTGCGCTGGCAGTTAACGAAGAAAACGCCGCCGGTGGTCGTGTGGTAACTGCGCCAACCAACGGTGCCTGCGGTATCGTTCCGGCAGTGCTGGCTTACTATGACCACTTTATTGAATCGGTCAGCCCGGACATCTATACCCGTTACTTTATGGCAGCGGGCGCGATTGGTGCATTGTATAAAATGAACGCCTCTATTTCCGGTGCGGAAGTTGGTTGCCAGGGCGAAGTGGGTGTTGCCTGTTCAATGGCTGCTGCGGGTCTTGCAGAACTGCTGGGCGGTAGCCCGGAACAGGTTTGCGTGGCGGCGGAAATTGGCATGGAACACAACCTTGGTTTAACCTGCGACCCGGTTGCAGGGCAGGTTCAGGTGCCGTGCATTGAGCGTAATGCCATTGCCTCTGTGAAGGCGATTAACGCCGCACGGATGGCTCTGCGCCGCACCAGTGCACCGCGCGTCTCGCTGGATAAGGTCATCGAAACGATGTACGAAACCGGTAAGGACATGAACGCCAAATACCGCGAAACCTCACGCGGTGGTCTGGCAATCAAAGTCCAGTGTGACTAATACTTCTTACTCGCCCATCTGCAACGGATGGGCGAATTTATACCCGCTTTCTCGTCTGCTGTAATATTCCCCACTACACTTCCACTGTTGCGTCAGGCGTTTGTCGCCATACGCTTACAGGGTGGCCCGCATGCAAAAAGCACAACGGATCATTAAAACCTATCGCCGTAATCGAATGATTGTTTGTACGATTTGCGCACTCGTTACGCTCGCTTCGACCCTGAGCGTGCGATTTATTTCACAGCGTAACTTAAATCAACAACGGGTAGTACAATTCGCCAATCACGCTGTAGAGGAATTAGATAAAGTACTGCTTCCCCTACAGGCAGGTAGCGAAGTCTTGCTTCCGCTGATTGGTCTGCCCTGCTCTGTCGCCCATTTGCCATTACGTAAACAGGCGGCAAAACTCCAAACTGTGCGATCCATTGGCCTGGTGCAAGACGGCACACTTTATTGCTCCAGCATTTTTGGTTATCGCAATGTGCCCGTCGTGGACATTCTGGCTGAACTTCCTGCACCGCAACCACTTTTACGCCTGACGATCGACCGTGCCCTGATTAAAGGCAGTCCGGTTTTGATTCAATGGACGCCTGCAGCGGGCAGTAGCAATGCTGGGGTCATGGAGATGATTAACATCGACTTACTGACGGCAATGCTCCTTGAGCCACAACTGCCGCAAATCAGTAGCGCCAGCCTGACGGTGGACAAACGGCATTTGCTCTATGGTAATGGGCTGGTAGATTCCCTTCCGCAACCTGAAGACAATGAAAACTATCAGGTTTCTTCGCAACGCTTTCCTTTTACCATTAACGTTAATGGTCCGGGGGCTACGGCGCTGGCATGGCACTATCTTCCAACACAATTACCGCTGGCGGTGCTGCTAAGTTTACTGGTGGGCTACATCGCCTGGCTGGCGACCGCTTACCGGATGAGCTTTTCCCGCGAAATCAATCTGGGCCTGGCGCAACATGAGTTCGAATTGTTCTGTCAGCCTTTGCTTAATGCGCGCAGCCAGCAATGTATTGGTGTAGAGATTTTGCTGCGCTGGAACAATCCGCGTCAGGGCTGGATTTCACCGGATGTGTTTATTCCTATCGCGGAAGAACATCATTTAATTGTGCCACTGACCCGCTATGTGATGGCAGAAACCATTCGTCAGCGCCATGTTTTCCCGATGAGTAGTCAGTTTCATGTTGGCATTAACGTCGCACCCAGCCATTTTCGCCGTGGTGTGCTGATAAAAGATCTCAATCAGTACTGGTTTAGCGCTCACCCGATTCAGCAACTGATCCTCGAAATCACCGAACGCGATGCCTTACTGGATGTTGATTATCGGATTGCCCGCGAGCTACATCGTAAAAACGTCAAACTGGCGATTGATGACTTCGGCACCGGCAACAGTTCATTTTCCTGGCTTGAAACATTACGTCCTGACGTGCTGAAAATTGATAAGTCATTTACCGCAGCTATAGGTTCTGACGCGGTTAACTCGACGGTGACCGATATCATCATCGCGCTGGGGCAAAGACTGAATATTGAACTGGTGGCGGAGGGCGTGGAAACGCAAGAACAGGCGAAGTATTTGCGCCGTCATGGCGTGCATATTTTGCAAGGGTATTTGTACGCACAGCCGATGCCGCTACGTGATTTTCCCAAATGGCTGGCGGGCAGCCAACCGCCGCCCGCCCGGCATAATGGACATATCACGCCCATTATGCCGTTACGTTAATGCTTACTCATCTTCATCGTGCGCCGGTTGCTCTTTAACAATGCGAACCAGATCAACACGATAATCATTGGCTTCAATGATGGTGATATGCAGTGGCCCTACATCAATCACATCGCCCACACGGGGAATGTGACCATTTGCCGAGATCACGAGGCCCGCGACCGTCGCGATATCATCGTCATCGGCAAGGTGCTCAACATCAAGCGCCTGCTGCAAGGCATGCAAATCTGTACCGCCTTTTACCAGCCAGCCGTCACCATCAGTAATGATTTCCGGCGTTTCGTCAGCGTCCGGGAATTCACCCGCAATGGCTTCCAGCACATCCAGCGGCGTGACCAGACCTTGTACCACACCAAACTCGTTGGTCACGATAACAAAGCTCCCGCGAGCACGACGCAGCACGCCCAACAGGTTGATCGGATCGAGGGTTTCCGGGACGATAATCGCCGGAGACGCCGAAGCAATCGCCGCCACATCAACGCCCTCTTCCAGCGCCACCAGCAGTTCTTTAGCACGTACAATACCGATGATTTCATCCAGTTCACCGCGACATACCGGGAACAGACTGTGCGGTGAAGAGAGCAGTTGCTCGCGGATTTCATCGACCCCGAGATTAGCGTCAACCCAGCTTATTTCACCGCGCGGCGTCATGATCCCGCGCAGAGAACGCGACGCCAGCGTCAGTACGCCGTTAATCATGTAACGTTCTTCTTCGGCAAATGCACCTTCCGGGATCGGCATCGGCATCGGGTTATCGGCATCGTGCTGAACATTGGCCTGACGTTTCCCGCCCATCAAACGCAGGATGGCATCGGCAGTACGCGCTCGCAGCGGCAAAGTCGACTGGTGGCGAATAAAGTTGCGACGCGCAATCTGGTTAAACACTTCGATGATGATCGAGAAGCCAATCGCGGCATACAGGTAACCTTTCGGAATGTGGAAACCGAAACCTTCTGCCACCAGACTCAGACCAATCATTAACAGGAAGCTCAGACAGAGCACCACCACCGTGGGGTGCTGGTTAACGAATCGCGTCAGCGGTTTGGATGCCAGCAACATAACCGCCATCGCAATCACTACCGCCGCCATCATCACCGGCAGATGGTTAACCATCCCTACTGCAGTAATTACCGCATCCAACGAGAAGACGGCGTCAAGGATGACAATCTGTGTGACGACCACCCAGAAACTGGCGTAGCCTTTACCGTGGCCGGAATCATGATCGCGGTTTTCCAGCCGTTCATGCAGTTCGGTTGTTGCTTTGAACAGCAAGAATATCCCCCCGAACAACATAATCAGGTCGCGTCCGGAGAAGGAGAAATCCATGACGGTAAATAGCGGTTTGGTCAGCGTGACCATCCATGAAATCAGCGACAGCAGCCCCAGACGCATAATCAGCGCCAGTGATAACCCCAGCAAACGCGCTTTATCGCGTTGTTTTGGCGGCAGTTTGTCAGCAAGAATGGCGATGAAGACCAGGTTATCGATACCCAGCACAATTTCGAGAACAACAAGCGTGAGTAGCCCCGCCCAAATTGAGGGGTCCATTAAGAATTCCATGACAAGCTCCTGCTTAAGGAATAGCTATTCGACGCCAGAAATAATGCAGGCGTAACGACAAAATGCAAACGAAAGGTGCGGCATAGAGTGCCAGAAAGGCAGGCGTTAAAAGGCCTGATGCTGAAATGACGTCGGTGACGATCCATACTGCGGGCTACTGCCCTATACTCCATGGTTGTTAAACGGGAGTTAAACATATCAGAGACGCCTCTGATTTGGCAAAGATTTACCTTCCTTTGCAAACGAATGTGACAAGGATATTTTACCTTTCGAAATTTCTGCTAATCGAAAGTTAAATTACGGATCTTCATCACATAAAATAATTTTTTCGATATCTAAAATAAATCGCGAAACGCAGGGGTTTTTGGTTGTAGCCCTTATCTGAATCGATTCGATTGTGGACGACGATTCAAAAATACATCTGGCACGTTGAGGTGTTAACGATAATAAAGGAGGTAGCAAGTGACCATTGCTATTGTTATAGGCACACATGGTTGGGCTGCAGAGCAGTTGCTTAAAACGGCAGAAATGCTGTTAGGCGAGCAGGAAAACGTCGGCTGGATCGATTTCGTTCCAGGTGAAAATGCCGAAACGCTGATTGAAAAGTACAACGCTCAGTTGGCAAAACTCGACACCACTAAAGGCGTGCTGTTTCTCGTTGATACATGGGGAGGCAGCCCGTTCAATGCTGCCAGCCGCATTGTCGTCGACAAAGAGCATTATGAAGTCATTGCAGGCGTTAACATTCCAATGCTCGTGGAAACGTTAATGGCTCGTGATGATGACCCAAGCTTTGATGAACTGGTTGCGCTGGCAGTAGAAACAGGCCGTGAAGGCGTGAAAGCACTGAAAGCCAAACCGGTTGAAAAAGCCGCGCCAGCACCCGCTGCCGCAGCACCAAAAGCGGCTCCAACTCCGGCAAAACCAATGGGGCCAAACGACTACATGGTTATTGGCCTTGCGCGTATCGACGACCGTCTGATTCACGGTCAGGTCGCCACCCGCTGGACCAAAGAAACCAATGTCTCCCGTATTATTGTTGTTAGTGATGAAGTGGCTGCGGATACCGTTCGTAAGACACTGCTCACCCAGGTTGCACCTCCGGGCGTAACAGCACACGTAGTTGATGTTGCCAAAATGATTCGCGTCTACAACAACCCGAAATATGCTGGCGAACGCGTAATGCTGTTATTTACCAACCCAACAGATGTAGAGCGTCTCGTTGAAGGCGGCGTGAAAATCACCTCTGTTAACGTCGGTGGTATGGCATTCCGTCAGGGTAAAACCCAGGTGAATAACGCGGTTTCGGTTGATGAAAAAGATATCGAGGCGTTCAAGAAACTGAATGCGCGCGGTATTGAGCTGGAAGTCCGTAAGGTTTCCACCGATCCGAAACTGAAAATGATGGATCTGATCAGCAAAATCGATAAGTAACGTATTGTGTTGATTATCACTCAGTTTTCACACTTAAGTCTTACGTAAACAGGAGAAGTACAATGGAGATTACCACTCTTCAAATTGTGCTGGTATTTATCGTAGCCTGTATCGCAGGTATGGGATCAATCCTCGATGAATTTCAGTTTCACCGTCCGCTAATCGCGTGTACCCTGGTGGGTATCGTTCTTGGGGATATGAAAACCGGTATTATTATCGGTGGTACGCTGGAAATGATCGCGCTGGGCTGGATGAACATCGGTGCTGCAGTTGCGCCTGACGCCGCTCTGGCTTCTATCATTTCTACCATTCTGGTTATCGCAGGTCATCAGAGCATTGGTGCAGGTATCGCACTGGCAATCCCTCTGGCCGCTGCGGGCCAGGTACTGACCATCATCGTTCGTACTATTACCGTTGCTTTCCAGCACGCTGCGGATAAGGCTGCTGATAACGGCAACCTGACAGCGATTTCCTGGATCCACGTTTCTTCTCTGTTCCTGCAAGCAATGCGTGTGGCTATTCCGGCCGTCATCGTTGCGCTGTCTGTTGGTACCAGCGAAGTACAGAACATGCTGAATGCGATTCCGGAAGTGGTGACCAATGGTCTGAATATCGCCGGTGGCATGATCGTGGTGGTTGGTTATGCGATGGTTATCAACATGATGCGTGCTGGCTACCTGATGCCGTTCTTCTACCTCGGCTTCGTAACCGCAGCATTCACCAACTTTAACCTGGTTGCTCTGGGTGTGATTGGTACTGTTATGGCAGTGCTCTACATCCAACTTAGCCCGAAATACAACCGCGTAGCCGGTGCGCCTGCTCAGGCAGCTGGTAACAACGATCTCGATAACGAACTGGACTAACAGGTGAGCGAAATGGTTGATACAACTCAAACTACCACCGAGAAAAAACTCACTCAAAGTGATATTCGTGGCGTCTTCCTGCGTTCTAACCTCTTCCAGGGTTCATGGAACTTCGAACGTATGCAGGCACTGGGTTTCTGCTTCTCTATGGTACCGGCAATTCGTCGCCTCTACCCTGAGAACAACGAAGCTCGTAAACAAGCTATTCGCCGTCACCTGGAGTTCTTTAACACCCAGCCGTTCGTGGCTGCGCCGATTCTCGGCGTAACCCTGGCGCTGGAAGAACAGCGTGCTAATGGCGCAGAGATCGACGACGGTGCTATCAACGGTATCAAAGTCGGTTTGATGGGGCCACTGGCTGGTGTAGGCGACCCGATCTTCTGGGGAACCGTACGTCCGGTATTTGCAGCACTGGGTGCCGGTATCGCGATGAGCGGCAGCCTGTTAGGTCCGCTGCTGTTCTTCATCCTGTTTAACCTGGTGCGTCTGGCAACCCGTTACTACGGCGTAGCGTATGGTTACTCCAAAGGTATCGATATCGTTAAAGATATGGGTGGTGGCTTCCTGCAAAAACTGACGGAAGGGGCGTCTATCCTCGGCCTGTTTGTCATGGGGGCATTGGTTAACAAGTGGACACATGTCAACATCCCGCTGGTTGTCTCTCGCATTACTGACCAGACGGGCAAAGAACACGTTACTACTGTCCAGACTATTCTGGACCAGTTAATGCCAGGCCTGGTACCACTGCTGCTGACCTTTGCTTGTATGTGGCTACTGCGCAAAAAAGTTAACCCGCTGTGGATCATCGTTGGCTTCTTCGTCATCGGTATCGCTGGTTACGCTTGCGGCCTGCTGGGACTGTAAGACTGTTGTACACTACCGGGGCCTTTTGGCCCCGTTTTTTTATCTGGAGGATTAATGACAATCACGGACCTGGTACTGATTCTTTTCATCGCCGCACTCCTGGCCTTCGCGATCTACGATCAGTTCATCATGCCCCGCCGTAATGGCCCCACCCTGCTGGCAATTCCTTTGCTCCGGCGTGGTCGCATCGATAGCGTTATCTTCGTCGGATTGATTGTCATTCTTATCTATAACAACGTCACGAATCATGGTGCGTTAATAACGACATGGTTATTAAGCGCACTGGCTCTGATGGGTTTTTATATATTCTGGATCCGCGTTCCGAAGATCATCTTTAAACAAAAAGGTTTTTTCTTCGCCAATGTCTGGATTGAATATAGCCGAATCAAAGCGATGAACTTGTCGGAAGATGGCGTGTTGGTGATGCAATTAGAACAGCGTCGGCTGTTAATCCGCGTTCGAAATATCGACGATCTGGAAAAAATTTATAAGCTTCTCGTTTCAACTCAATAAGTTATGAATTTAGCCAAAGCTATGTTTAGTGTATTTTTAATAATCAGACATAGCTTAGGCTATATTACCTCTTCCCTTATTTGTTATTTATTTTAACGTTTCATTGATATATAAATCTAAATGTAAATCGTTATCAATAAAGCAATGAAATAATATATTCCAACAGTTGTTTTATATTCTCAAAATATGTTAAGGTTGCGCCCTCATTTGGGGAGTAGCCGATTTCCAGATTCCGGAAATGTACGTGTCAACATACTCGTTGCAAAACGTGGCACGTACGGACTGAATACTTTCAGTCAGGCGAGACCATATGCACATCAATCGCTATGCCTGCATGAACGCGAAAACCATCGCGGCTTGTTGTTCATGTATGCATGTTTGCTGGGGGCGATGATGTGTTTTATGGATACCCCGGTCAGGACATTGTCATGAATATCACTGCTACTGTTCTTCTTGCGTTTGGTATGTCGATGGATGCATTTGCTGCATCAATCGGTAAAGGTGCCACCCTCCATAAACCGAAATTTTCTGAAGCATTGCGAACCGGCCTTATTTTTGGTGCCGTCGAAACCCTGACGCCGCTGATCGGCTGGGGAATGGGCATGTTAGCCAGCCGGTTTGTCCTTGAATGGAATCACTGGATTGCGTTTGTGCTGCTGATATTCCTCGGCGGGCGAATGATTATTGAGGGTTTTCGTGGCGCAGATGATGAAGATGAAGAGCCGCGCCGTCGGCACGGTTTCTGGCTACTGGTAACCACCGCGATTGCCACCAGCCTGGATGCCATGGCTGTGGGTGTTGGTCTTGCTTTCCTTCAGGTCAACATTATCGCGACCGCATTGGCCATTGGTTGTGCAACCTTGATTATGTCGACATTAGGGATGATGGTTGGTCGCTTTATCGGCTCAATTATTGGGAAAAAAGCGGAAATTCTCGGCGGGCTGGTACTGATCGGCATCGGCGTCCAGATCCTCTGGACGCACTTCCACGGTTAATAAGAACGCTGCCAGAGGTGAATATTAAAGTCCGTCTGGCAGTCGAACACTTCTTTTGCTGCCAGTGTTTGCCAGACTTCTGGCTTCGCACGCCAGGCAAACGGCGTCATCTGCAATAATGCGACGGCTTCATCACCGCGAAGACGCATCGGATAACACAACTCAGCACTCTGCTGTAATGTAAAACCTTCCAGTTGTTCTGCATGAGGTGCATGAAGATGTACTTCATTGTAAATCAGTCCCTTCAGCTCCATCAAATGTCGCGGTCCCGGCGTGGCAGTAATGACCCAACCGCCGGGCTTCACTACTCGCGCTAATTCTTCTGCTTTACACGGCGCGTAAATACGTATTATGGCGTCCATACTGGTATCGGAAAACGGCAAACGGTGGCTGGAAGCGACACAAAAAGTGACCTGCGGATAGCGTTTCGCCGCCGCTTTTATCGCTACCTTCGAGACATCCAGGCCAAAGGTGGTGATTTCGGGCAACGCATCGGCAAATGCGTGTGTGTAATACCCTTCACCACAGCCAATATCCAGCACCGCCGTGGCCTTTTCATCAAGCCGTTCCCGCAGTTGGGCGACAATTGCATCACGCAGCGGCTGATAATGTCCGGCATCTAAGAATGCGCGGCGTGCTTGCATCATTTCCGCGCTGTCGCCCGGATCACGAGACCGTTTATGCTGAACGGGCAGCAGATTGACATACCCTTCTTTCGCCATATCAAACTGATGTCGCTGGGGACAGATATAGCTGTTTTTTTCACGCGAAAGAGGCTGATGGCAAAGTGGACAGGAAAACGACATTACAACTCCGGCAGGATACTAAAGGCCGCAAGTGTAACGCGAATCACGCGGCGGGCAAATATCCGAACGCCAGGAGCGAAGATAAAGCATAGTAAAAAGCCTCGCATTCGACGAGGCTTTATAGCGAGATTGAAGCGTATTCACACTTCAGATCAGTGGATTCGATCAGATAGCTGTTACGTTAACAGCTGCCGGACCTTTCTGGCCGTCCTGAATTTCGAACTCAACGTTCTGACCTTCAGCCAGAGTTTTGAAGCCATTACCCTGGATAGCGGAGAAGTGTACGAACACATCTTTGCTGCCATCAGCCGGAGTAATGAAGCCAAAACCTTTAGACTCGTTGAACCACTTAACCTGACCTTTAATCTTTGCCATTTGAAAAATTCCTTAGATTGTTTTCTTCGCCCGCAGGCATAACATAGATAAAACTGACACATTACTGCATGAGGCACCAATATAAGGCTCGGCAGAGAAGCGGTATTCAACGTCAACGTGTTTACTCAGGACTTCTTTACTGAAAATGCCACACATAAACAGAACTGTACCTCGTTTAACCCGAAATCTGTTATCACATACAACGTTAATTATGGCAAGCCATTTTTAAACATGTCTCGATCAGACGCACAAATCTCGATACGTCTTCCACTTTTTTTGCACACTTATGCAACGGAATACGCGCCGATATATCATTGTGCTTAACCTTGCCAGTTCAGGCAGATACTTAAACTGGCGTAGTTTCTAACATAGTTCAATAAGTTCAGTTGTTCCAGGCCAGTGGGAGAAGTTATTACATAGTGCGTGCAATATCACATTTTCTGCTATGCAATGAATAAAAAGTTATATCACTTTTTCTCATAAAACAGTCAGTTAACGGCTATCAATTACCCTAAAGAGAAGTCAACCCCCAAAGGGATTGTAAATTTAAAATAAGAAAAATTGATGAGTGAGCAAAAAAATCGAGAGAGAAACGTTTCGCTAATAAATAATACCACGCTTAATCACAAATCTGATGTAAACATCCTAATAAATTAATGAGGAAAATATCTTTTTCTGATATCCCGTTACGCAAATAAATAATATGACAATTATTTGAAGTCAGACCAGAGTTTTAATTTGAAGCAGTTGCACCATGACAGTGCGTATAATCAGGATGAATTGAGTAACCCTTCAACGACGGGGTTACTCAAGATTGAGGAAGGATTATCGTTCGGCGACCAGGCGAATAATATCTTCGTCTTCAACCGATTTTTGACTCTCAATGGTCTTTTTATCTGCTTTCTCTGGTTCGTTTGCTTCGCACAAACGACGTAACAGTGCATTTTGACGTTTTTGCTGATCCAGCAACGCCTCAAGCAGTTCAATCTGTTCGTTAGTCCGAGAACTGGCACGATTGATAAAAAACCACAAGATGAGCCCGATAAGAAGAACCACCACCGATACAACCAAAGACGCAATGTTCATCACGCCTGAATTTACAACTTCGTTCATTTCACCACCTCTGAGTAGAGGCGCTATTCTACCACTGCTGGAGAGGAAGAAAATCTAGTGCTGAAAAAATGATATCACCACGGGATAAACTGGTTAATGGCACAAATTCCGCTGAAAAATTGTACATCCTGATCGCACATCATGTTGAATACCTGCGCCCAAAGCAGCAAGCAAGCCAACACCACGACAACCAGAACGACCCATCGAAACTTTTTCACTCCAATCTCCGCTTCACCTACCTTATGTCATTAAACTAGCATGCGTTAGTTAAACAGCGCCTAACTATGTCGATATTCGTGCTTTTTCGGAATGAGTAGCTTGCTTCAGCGCATATTGCCGCTACGATTAAGCGAACATAAAAAGAGAAGAGGTTGTAATGCGATTCATCATTCGCACAGTTATGCTGATAGCACTGGTATGGATAGGATTATTACTCAGCGGATATGGCGTTTTGATTGGAAGCAAAGAGAATGCCGCAGGATTAGGTTTGCAATGTACCTATCTGACTGCCAGAGGCACCAGCACGGTCCAATACTTGCACACTAAAAGTGGTTTCTTGGGGATAACAGATTGCCCACTGTTACGTAAAAGCAATATCGTGGTCGATAATGTTTAAGGGTAATAAATAACCAGATTCTCACTCATGAGTAAAATATTCTTATAGCAAGCGCGTTTAATATAACGCACCTTCAACTTTATTTTTCTCATGCTAAATAAA
The DNA here is from genome assembly GCF_019375075.1 of Escherichia sp. XD33. Lineage (NCBI taxonomy): Bacteria > Pseudomonadati > Pseudomonadota > Gammaproteobacteria > Enterobacterales > Enterobacteriaceae > Escherichia > Escherichia sp. XD33. Next base: position 78,812 of record NZ_JAENDM010000013.1, on the reverse strand, counting down.
GAACCTGTCTGTTTGATATTCCGACAGGTTCTTACTCTCATCAGAACGGATAGTCGTGATAACCCATTTGGGCAGAAATTTTGCGCGCTGCGGTATGCAACATTGCGACATATTCCTGTAAACGCTCTTCAGAGAAACGCAACGTCGGGAAGGAGATGCTCAAACCGGCAATGACCACGCCAAAGCGATCAAATACCGGTACCGCAATGCATCGCAGCCCTTCTTCCTGCTCTTCGTTATCTTCGCCATACCCCTGCTCGCGCACCTGGTCCAGAACGGGTAATAACGCTTCTGTACTGGTGATGGTCCGCTCGGTACTGCGTTTATACTCCACGCCCTCAAGAATTTGCTTCACTTCATCGCGATCGCGCCATGCCAGCAGTACCTTACCAATCGCGGTGCTGTACAGCGGATTACGACGCCCAATCCGTGAATACATGCGCAAATTGTACATAGAGTCAATTTTGTGAATGTAAACAATACTGTCTTCGTCCAGTGCGCCGAGGTGGATAGTTTCTTTGGTCAGGCGGGAGATCTCACGCATCTGGATATCTGCGCTACGAATTAAATCGACGTTTTGTAACGCGCGAGCGCCCAGTTCAAACAATTTCAGGGTCAGGGAATATTTCTCCGACTCCCCTTCCTGCGCCACATAACCTAAGGTTTTCATGGTCTGTAAAAAGCGATAAACGGTGCTTTTTGACATCATGACGCGCTGCGACAGCTCGGTTATCCCTATTTCGCGCTCTTCACCCAGCGCCTGCAAAATGCCAAAAACTTTTAGCACGGAAGATACAGAATCAGGCTGTTTATCCAGATCTGCGTTAGCCATTTATCACCTCATTGCGAGTGTTTTATAAAAATCAGAACTGTTTTTTATTATAATTTCGCACCAGGGTGGTCGCAATCCATCTTTTGCCGGTTAGTTACAATTCTGCGACATCCACCGTGAATATCAGTGCTAGAATCATACCCCTGTTGATTATTCACCAAAGATATAAAATTCCTATGCCAAAAGTTCAGGCCGACGGCCTGCCATTGCCCCAGCGATACGGTGCGATATTAACCATTGTGATTGGTATTTCGATGGCTGTCCTTGACGGCGCAATCGCCAACGTCGCCCTGCCAACAATCGCCACGGACCTTCATGCCACGCCAGCCAGTTCCATCTGGGTAGTGAACGCCTATCAAATCGCCATTGTCATCTCCCTGCTCTCGTTTTCGTTTCTGGGCGATATGTTTGGCTATCGACGTATTTATAAATGCGGTCTGGTCGTTTTTCTGTTGTCTTCACTGTTCTGCGCCCTTTCTGATTCGCTGCAAATGCTCACCCTTGCGCGTGTCATACAAGGTTTCGGCGGTGCAGCGTTGATGAGCGTTAATACCGCACTTATCCGCCTGATCTATCCACAACGTTTTCTGGGGAGAGGGATGGGCATAAACTCGTTTATTGTTGCCATCTCTTCTGCTGCCGGGCCGACAATTGCTGCAGCAATCCTCTCCATCGCATCCTGGAAATGGTTATTTTTAATCAACGTACCGTTAGGTATTATCGCCCTGCTTCTGGCGATGCGTTTTCTGCCACCCAATGGTTCTCGCGCCAGTAAACCCCGTTTCGACCTGCCCAGCGCCGTGATGAACGCGTTAACCTTCGGCCTGCTTATCACTGCGTTGAGTGGTTTCGCTCAGGGGCAATCGCTGACGTTAATTGCTGCGGAACTGGTGGTAATGGTTGTTGTTGGTATTTTCTTTATTCGCCGCCAGCTTTCTCTTCCCGTACCGCTGCTACCGGTGGATTTACTGCGTATCCCGCTGTTTTCACTTTCTATTTGCACATCTGTTTGCTCTTTCTGCGCACAAATGCTGGCAATGGTTTCCCTGCCCTTTTACCTGCAAACCGTGCTCGGGCGTAGTGAAGTCGAAACAGGTTTACTTCTGACACCGTGGCCGTTAGCAACGATGGTGATGGCTCCGTTGGCAGGCTATTTGATTGAACGCGTACATGCAGGATTGCTGGGTGCTCTAGGGTTGTTCATCATGGCTGCGGGGCTTTTTTCCCTGGTTCTGCTGCCCGCGTCACCTGCGGATATCAATATTATCTGGCCGATGATCTTATGTGGCGCTGGATTTGGCTTGTTCCAGTCACCCAATAACCACACCATTATTACCTCCGCTCCTCGCGAACGTAGCGGTGGAGCCAGTGGCATGTTAGGAACGGCTCGTCTACTGGGTCAGAGTAGCGGCGCGGCACTGGTGGCGCTGATGCTAAATCAGTTCGGTGATAATGGTACGCACGTTTCGCTGATGGCTGCGGCTATTCTGGCAGTGATTGCTGCCTGTGTCAGTGGTTTACGTATCACTCAGCCACGATCCAGGGCATAAAAAAAGCGCGTCGATCAGGACGCGCTTTTTAGTATTTACTTCATATTACTTCAGGTATTCACCCGTACGCAGAGCTTCAATTCGTTTATCCAGCGGCGGGTGAGTCATGAACAACTCACTGAGCGATTTCGACTTACCGTTAATGCAGAAAGCCATCATGCTGGTTGCTTCTTGCGGTTCATAGCTGGTTTTCAGGCGCTGCAGCGCGGCAATCATTTTCTCGCGACCAACCAGTTTTGCCGAACCGGCATCAGCATGGAATTCACGATGACGCGAGAACCACATGGTGATAATGCTCGCCAGAATACCAAACACCAGTTCCAGAACCGTTGCAACCGCAAAGTAGATCAGCGGGTTGCCGTTGCTCTCTTCACCTTCATCACGATTTCCGCCCATAAAACCCGCGGCAAGCTGCGCCAGAATACGGGAAATAAAGATAACGAAGGTGTTCACCACGCCCTGAATCAGCGTCATGGTAACCATATCACCATTGGCGATGTGGCTGATTTCGTGAGCAATTACCGCCTCGGCTTCATCCGGGCTCATGTTCTGCAGCAAACCGGTGCTGACAGCAACCAGAGAGGCATCACGGCGCGCACCGGTTGCAAAAGCGTTGATGTCCGGCGCATGGTAGATAGCCACTTGCGGCATAGCGATCCCTGCCTGACGAGCCTGGGTTGCTACAGTATTGACCAGCCAACGTTCCCTTTCGTTACGCGGTTGCTCGATCACTTCCCCGCCAACAGATCGTAATGCCATCCATTTGGACATCAGAAGCGAAACGAAGGAACCACCAAAACCGAACAGCAAGGCCATGATCATCAGCCCCTGAACGCTGCTCGACTGTATCCCTGTCAGGCTCAGTACCAGCCCGAAAACGACCATTACGGCCAGGTTCGTTAGCAGGAAGAGCGCGATTCGCATCATAATTTTCTTTTTACCTCAGTTTAACAAAACGCAATATGCGATACCCACATCGTATGGGTTACGCGACTATTTTCAAGTCTGGATAGTGCGTAAGTCACCAGAAAGACACAACTTTACATTTTGTAGCATCTGATTTACGGCATCTTGCCGCTGTTAAAAAATCAGGCACAATTTCTTGTGCCTGATTGATATTACTTGACGGGAGCGGGTTGTTCCGCGGGTCTGGCTTTTTCAAGCTTCGCCAGATCGAGTGCGATATTCACCGTCTCATCCAGATAAGGATCCGGCTCCTGGTAATCTTTCGGTAGATCATCCAGCTTCTTCAACTCCGGTTTACCTTCGCGTTTAAAGCGTTCGTTCAAACGCGCCAGACGCGTCGCATCATCTTCATTATTCTCTTTCTCACGCACAGCGTAGTTCAGAGAAACGATATTGCGCTTGTCCTTCATAGCGTTGAAGCGCGCGATATCCTTCATGATGTTCTGGAACTCAGGATCTTTCGCGATACGCGCATTATGTTCCTTCAGCAGCTCCGGCCCAAAGGCCGTTAAATCGCCTGATTTCACATAAGTCGCGGCATCAATGCTATCCCACGGCAGCGCGTTATCTTCGAATTTCTCACCCGTTTCCGTTTCTTCATTACCCGTCGGCATGATGATGTCTGGCGTTACGCCTTTACGTTGCGTACTGCCGCCGTTAACGCGATAGAATTTCTGGATCGTGTACTGCACAGAACCCAGCGCTGGCCATTCAGGACGTAACATCTGATCGTAAATACGGTTCAATGAACGGTATTGCTGAACGGTGCCTTTACCAAACGTCGGTTCACCCACAACCAGCGCACGACCGTAATCCTGCATTGCCGCGGCAAAGATTTCTGAAGCCGAAGCACTGAAACGGTCAACCAGTACCACCAGCGGGCCTTTATAGAACACCTGCCCGTCGGTATCGCTGTCTTCACGAACCTTGCCGTTGTTATCGCGGACCTGAACAATGGGACCCGCAGGAATAAACAGACCTGAGAGCGATACCGCTTCGGTCAACGCCCCACCGCCATTGCTACGCAGGTCGATGATCACACTGCTGACATTCTGTTTTTCCAGTTTCTGCAGTTGAACTTTGACATCGTCTGTCAAACCCACATAGAAGCCCGGAATATCCAGCACGCCGACTTTCTCTTTACCGACGGTCTTCACCGACATTTTAACCGCGCGGTCTTCGAGACGAATACGTTCACGGGTCAATGTTACAGTGCGGGTCTTGGTCCCTTTACCAGCAGGTAAAATTTCCAGACGAACTTTACTGCCCTTCGGCCCTTTAATTAAGGCAACCACATCATCAAGACGCCAGCCAATCACGTCAACCATCGGCTTGCCTGTTTGACCAACACCGACAATTTTGTCACCAACGCTGATAGCTTTACTCTTCGCTGCCGGACCACCTGCCACCATCGAATTGATAACGGTGTAGTCATCATCCATTTGCAGCACTGCGCCAATACCTTCCAGCGACAAACTCATTTCAGTGTTGAACTGTTCGGTATTACGCGGGGAAAGATAGTTGGTATGCGGGTCGATTTCACGCGCAAACGCCGTCATTGCCAGCGAGAAAACATCTTCGCTGTTGGTTTGCGCCAGACGACGAATGGCAAATTTGTAGCGGCGTGTCAGGGTTTCACGAATTTCTTTATCCGTTTTTCCTGCCAGCTTCAGGCTTAACTCGTCGAATTTGACTTTACTGTCCCACAGCGCGTTCAACTCAGCCTCGTTTTTCGGCCAGGGCGCTTTGCTGCGGTCAAGGTTATAAGTGTCGTTGCCGGTGAAATCCATCGGCTTTTCCAGTACCGACAAAGCGTACTGGTAACGCTCAAAACGGCGCTTTTGCGCCAGATTGTAGAGATCGTAGAAAACGTCGAGTTTGCCTGAACGCAGTTCATCGCCTAACTCGGTTTTCTTTTTCGCGAACTGTTCAACATCGCTTGCCAGCAGCACGTTGTGGCTGTAATCGAGCAGATTCAGGTAGCGGTCAAAGATTTTGGCCGAAAATGCCTGATCGAGGTCGAACTGGCGATAATGAGAACGGGTGAAGCGCGACGTTACGCGCTCACTTACCGTCGCATGCTGCGTCTCTTCCTTTAATACCGGAATTTGAACAGCACGCGTGATATCTTCTACAGCGAAGGTCTGGCCTGCTATTGCAAGCAGGCCAGCTAACGCGGTAAGCCTAAAAAACATGTTCATGCCTGGCCCGGCCTCCGTTTCAGAACACCAGGTGTTCTGCGCGCACAATCAAAGACATACCCGAATTCAGCTGGACGCGGACGCCGTCTTTGGTGATTTCTAATACGGTGGCATCCATCGCGTTTTGACCCGCTTTCACCTTCAGAGCTTGTCCGACAGTCAGAGCTGAAATGTCAGAAACCGGGGTGTGCTGTTCTTCGCGAGGTGCTTTTACTGTTTTTGGCGCTTTCTCTACCGGCTTTTGCGCACGAGGTTTACGTTCAGCGCCTTCTTTGCGGCGTGGCGTAGTCGGACGTGGCTTGCGTTCGCGGCGCGGTGCGTCTTCTTTCTCACCAGCAGTTGCGGCAGCTTCGCGTTTTTTCGCTTGCTGTTCAGCACGCTGTGCCTGAACACGCGCTTTCGCTTCTTCAAGCTGCTTGCGAGCATGCTCTACATGTTGCTCGTCCAGCTCACCGCATGGGTTGCCGTCAAGATCGACACGCGTTGCGCCGGGTTTAACACCGTAAAGATAACGCCAGCTCGAAGTGTAGAGACGTAAAGCGGATCGCAATTGCGTTTTGCTCAGGTTCATTTCCCCAGCAACACGATCGACCAAATCCTGAAAAATACCGATTTTCAGCGGACGCGCTTCACCTTCCGCACTGAAACAGTGGGGAAAACGTTCGGCCAGAAACGCGATTACTTCTTTACTGCTATTCAACTTAGGTTGATTTTCCATGAAATTTCCTGATTACAACGGACGTAGCCAACAAGCGCAGGCATGAACAGGCGTCATTATAATGACGCTATCAGTAAATGCTACGTTATCCGTTGATTATCCTGCGACGCTCGCAAAGAATTTTTTGTAATCCGTCGTTGCAAGCACTTTTTCAAGCTGTGCCACAAGCTGACGTAAGCCTTGCTCGTCCTCGTCTGTAAAGCGACCGAAGACGGTACTATCGATGTCGAGAACACCAATAATCTGATTTTTCACCACCAGCGGCAGAACAATTTCAGAATTACTCGCCGCATCACAGGCAATATGCCCGTCAAACACATGAACATCCTCGATACGCTGCACTTGATTGCGGGCAACCGCAGTGCCGCACACGCCGCGCCCGACGGGTATCCGGACACAGGCAATTTTGCCCTGAAATGGTCCGAGTACCAGTGTATCGTCCTCAAGCAAATAAAAACCTGCCCAGTTTATGTCAGTGAGACGCTCATATAACAACGCACTGGTGTTCGCAAGCGTTGCCAGAAAACTGGTTTCTCCCGCCATCAGCGCGTTAAAGTCGCGATTTAAATCCGCGTAAAATTCTGTTTTGTTCATTATATAATCACTTGGTTGTCTTACCTGGATCTGCCAGCCTATTAAAATAAGCATTAAATGCGTTAATGCTCAAGATCATTCCCATCATGGGTTAAGATTAATGTTAATTCTTATTACATTTGGCACGTCATGGCTCTTAACACACCACAAATTACGCCGACAAAAAAGATAACAGTGAGGGCAATCGGCGAGGAACTGCCGCGTGGTGATTACCAACGTTGCCCGCAATGTGACATGCTGTTTAGCCTGCCCGAGATAAATTCTCATCAAAGTGCCTATTGTCCGCGCTGTCAGGCAAAAATTCGTGACGGGCGCGACTGGTCGCTAACGCGCCTGGCGGCAATGGCCTTCACCATGCTGTTGCTTATGCCGTTTGCCTGGGGCGAACCGCTGTTGCATATCTGGCTGTTAGGCATTCGTATTGACGCCAACGTTATGCAAGGCATCTGGCAAATGACCAAACAGGGCGATGCGATAACGGGGTCGATGGTCTTTTTCTGCGTTATTGGTGCCCCGCTCATTCTGGTGACCTCCATAGCTTATTTATGGTTTGGTAACCGACTGGGAATGAATTTACGTCCGGTACTGCTGATGCTTGAGCGACTTAAAGAGTGGGTAATGCTCGATATCTACCTGGTCGGCATTGGCGTTGCTTCTATAAAGGTACAGGATTATGCCCATATCCAGGCTGGTGTCGGCTTGTTCTCTTTTGTGGCGTTGGTGATTTTAACGACGGTGACGTTGTCACATCTTAATGTCGAAGAACTGTGGGAGCGATTTTATCCGCAGCGCCCCGCTACGCGTAGGGACGAGAAACTTCGTGTCTGTCTTGGGTGCCATTTTACCGGCTATCCAGATCAGCGTGGTCGCTGCCCGCGTTGCCATATCCCGCTACGCCTGCGTCGCCGTCATAGTCTGCAAAAATGCTGGGCGGCGCTGTTAGCGTCAATCGTTTTATTGTTACCTGCCAACCTGTTGCCTATTTCTATCATTTATCTGAACGGAGGACGGCAGGAAGATACAATTCTTTCCGGAATTATGTCGCTGGCAAGTAGCAACATTGCGGTTGCAGGAATCGTGTTTATCGCCAGTATTCTGGTACCGTTTACTAAAGTGATCGTCATGTTCACTTTACTGTTGAGCATTCATTTTAAATGCCAGCAAGGTTTACGCACACGCATTCTGTTACTGCGGATGGTGACCTGGATTGGTCGCTGGTCGATGCTCGACCTGTTTGTCATATCTTTAACCATGTCGCTGATTAATCGCGATCAGATCCTCGCTTTTACTATGGGACCGGCTGCGTTTTATTTCGGCGCAGCGGTAATTTTGACTATTCTTGCTGTGGAATGGCTGGACAGCCGCTTACTTTGGGATGCACATGAGTCAGGAAACGCCCGCTTCGACGACTGAAGCGCAGATTAAAAATAAACGCCGTATCTCACCTTTCTGGCTGCTGCCGTTCATCGCGCTAATGATTGCCGGTTGGCTGATTTGGGACAGTTATCAGGACCGGGGTAATACCGTCACCATCGACTTTATGTCGGCGGATGGTATTGTCCCGGGCCGTACGCCTGTTCGTTATCAGGGCGTTGAAGTCGGAACAGTGCAGGATATCAGCCTCAGCGACGATCTTCGTAAGATTGAAGTCAAGGTCAGCATCAAGTCCGATATGAAAGATGCGCTGCGCGAAGAGACTCAGTTCTGGCTGGTGACGCCAAAAGCATCGTTGGCAGGTGTCTCCGGGCTGGACGCCCTCGTCGGTGGTAACTATATCGGCATGATGCCAGGTAAAGGTAAAGAGCAGGATCACTTTGTCGCACTCGATACCCAACCGAAATATCGACTGGACAATGGCGATCTGATGATCCACCTGCAAGCCCCCGATCTCGGTTCGCTGAACAGCGGTTCATTGGTCTATTTCCGCAAGATCCCTGTGGGAAAAGTCTACGACTATGCCATCAATCCCAACAAGCAAGGCGTGGTGATTGATGTCCTGATCGAGCGGCGTTTTACCGATCTGGTGAAAAAAGGTAGCCGTTTCTGGAACGTTTCCGGCGTTGATGCCAATGTCAGTATCAGTGGCGCGAAGGTGAAACTGGAAAGTCTGGCGGCACTGGTTAACGGTGCGATTGCCTTCGATTCACCTGAAGAGTCGAAACCTGCCGAGGCGGAAGATACCTTTGGTCTGTATGAAGATCTGGCCCACAGCCAGCGTGGCGTAATAATAAAACTGGAACTGCCGAGTGGGGCAGGATTAACCGCCGACTCGACGCCATTAATGTATCAGGGACTGGAAGTCGGACAGCTAACTAAACTGGATTTAAATCCTGGTGGTAAAGTCACTGGGGAAATGACAGTTGATCCCAGCGTCGTTACCCTGCTTCGTGAAAATACCCGCATCGAATTACGTAATCCGAAATTATCCCTTAGCGATGCCAATCTCAGCGCCCTGCTGACTGGCAAAACCTTCGAGTTGGTACCCGGCGATGGCGAGCCACGCAAAGAGTTCGTTGTTGTGCCAGGCGAAAAAGCACTGCTGCATGAACCTGATGTTCTGACGCTGACCCTGACCGCGCCGGAAAGTTACGGTATTGATGCTGGTCAGCCGCTCATTCTTCACGGCGTGCAGGTAGGCCAGGTTATCGATCGTAAACTCACCAGCAAAGGCGTCACCTTTACCGTCGCCATCGAGCCTCAGCATCGCGAACTGGTAAAAGGCGATAGCAAATTTGTCGTCAACAGCCGTGTCGATGTGAAGGTGGGGCTGGATGGCGTTGAGTTTCTCGGTGCCAGCGCCTCAGAATGGATCAATGGCGGGATACGTATTCTGCCGGGCGATAAAGGTGAGATGAAAGCCAGCTATCCACTGTATGCCAATTTGGAAAAAGCGCTGGAGAACAGCCTTAGCGATTTACCCACCACAACCGTGAGTTTGAGTGCAGAGACGCTGCCGGATGTGCAGGCAGGATCGGTAGTGCTGTACCGTAAATTTGAAGTTGGTGAAGTGATTACCGTGCGTCCGCGAGCTAACGCGTTTGATATCGATCTGCATATTAAGCCGGAGTATCGCAACCTTCTGACCAGCAATAGCGTGTTCTGGGCAGAAGGCGGGGCGAAAGTTCAGCTGAATGGTAGTGGCCTGACCGTACAGGCATCCCCGCTCTCCAGAGCATTAAAAGGGGCTATTAGCTTCGATAACCTCAGTGGTGCCAGCGCCAGTCAGCGTAAAGGCGACAAACGTATTCTGTATGCTTCCGAAACAGCGGCCCGTGCGGTTGGTGGGCAGATTACGCTTCACGCTTTCGATGCCGGAAAACTGGCGGTCGGGATGCCAATTCGCTATCTCGGTATTGATATCGGGCAAATCCAGACGCTGGATCTGATTACCGCGCGCAATGAAGTACAGGCAAAGGCGGTGCTCTATCCGGAATATGTCCAGACCTTTGCTCGCGGTGGTACGCGCTTCTCAGTGGTCACACCGCAAATTTCGGCAGCTGGCGTTGAGCATCTAGATACTATCCTCCAGCCGTATATCAACGTCGAACCAGGCCGGGGCAATCCTCGCCGCGACTTTGAATTACAAGAGGCCACCATTACTGATTCGCGTTACCTGGATGGCTTAAGCATTATTGTTGAAGCGCCGGAAGCCGGTTCGTTAGGTATTGGTACGCCTGTGCTGTTCCGTGGTCTGGAAGTCGGTACGGTTACAGGAATGACGCTGGGGACATTGTCAGATCGCGTGATGATTGCGATGCGCATCAGTAAACGCTATCAACACCTGGTGCGTAACAATTCCGTCTTCTGGTTGGCATCGGGTTACAGTCTGGACTTTGGTCTGACGGGCGGCGTAGTGAAAACCGGCACCTTTAACCAGTTTATCCGTGGCGGCATCGCCTTCGCCACGCCTCCGGGTACGCCACTGGCACCGAAAGCCCAGGAAGGCAAACACTTCCTGTTGCAGGAAAGTGAACCGAAAGAGTGGCGTGAATGGGGAACTGCGCTTCCCAAATAATGCCCACTGCTCCGGCGTGCCTGCGCCGGAGCGTTTATGCTAAACTGCGCGCCTGTTTTTTTGCCAGTGGTACATGCTCGTGGCCCAACACACCGTTTATTTCCCGGACGCCTTTCTGACACAAATGCGCGAAGCGATGCCTTCGACGCTCTCATTTGATGATTTTCTTGCCGCCTGTCAGCGCCCGTTGCGCCGCAGCATTCGCGTTAATACGCTGAAAATCTCCGTTGCTGATTTCCTGCAATTAACCGCTCCTTATGGCTGGACGCTTACGCCAATTCCGTGGTGTGAAGAAGGTTTCTGGATTGAACGCGACAATGAAGATGCATTGCCATTGGGTAGTACCGCCGAGCATTTAAGCGGCCTGTTTTATATTCAGGAAGCCAGTTCAATGTTGCCCGTTGCCGCCTTGTTTGCTGACGATAATGCACCACAGCGGGTGATGGATGTCGCAGCTGCGCCAGGCTCCAAAACGACGCAAATTGCCGCGCGGATGAATAACGAAGGGGCAATCCTTGCCAATGAGTTTTCCGCCAGTCGGGTAAAAGTGTTACATGCCAATATCAGCCGCTGTGGCATCAGTAATGTTGCGCTCACACATTTTGATGGCCGCGTGTTTGGTGCGGCAGTGCCAGAAATGTTCGATGCCATTTTGCTGGACGCTCCCTGCTCTGGCGAAGGCGTGGTGCGTAAAGATCCCGATGCGCTAAAAAACTGGTCACCAGAAAGCAATCAGGAAATCGCAGCTACACAACGGGAGCTTATCGACAGCGCCTTTCATGCATTACGTCCTGGTGGTACGCTGGTTTACTCGACCTGTACCTTAAACCAGGAAGAAAACGAAGCCGTTTGCCTGTGGCTGAAAGAGACTTACCCCGACGCAGTAGAGTTTTTACCACTTGGCGATCTCTTCCCTGGTGCAAACAAAGCGCTGACCGAAGAAGGCTTTTTGCATGTTTTCCCACAAATTTACGACTGCGAAGGCTTCTTCGTTGCTCGTCTGCGTAAAACTCAGGCGATCCCCGCCTTACCCGCCCCCAAATACAAAGTGGGCAATTTCCCGTTCAGCCCGGTGAAAGATCGCGAAGCCGGACAAATTCGTCAGGCGGCTGCAAGTGTTGGCTTAAACTGGGATGGAAACCTGCGACTCTGGCAACGCGACAAAGAACTGTGGTTGTTCCCGGTGGGCATTGAAGCCCTGATCGGTAAAGTCCGATTTTCTCGCTTGGGGATTAAACTTGCCGAAACGCACAACAAAGGTTATCGCTGGCAGCATGAAGCAGTTATTGCCCTTGCCACCCCCGACAATGTGAACGCTTTTGAACTGACACCGCAGGAAGCGGAGGAGTGGTATCGCGGGCGCGATGTTTACCCGCAAGCCGCGCCAGTGGCGGATGACGTGTTGGTTACTTTCCAGCATCAACCGATTGGTTTAGCCAAACGGATTGGTTCGCGATTGAAAAACAGCTATCCGCGTGAACTGGTGCGCGATGGGAAACTTTTTACCGGTAACGCCTGACAGCGCACAAAAAAAGCGCACTTTTTGACTGGCACATTCGGCTGCCTCAACTAGGCTGAAAAATGGTGCGATCGGACTGGTCGTACCACAACCGGCAGCTAAATGGAGAGCACGAAGATGAAAACCAGTGTGCGCATAGGCGCTTTTGAAATCGACGACGGCGAATTACACGGTGAATCGCCGGGTGATCGAACATTAACCATTCCTTGTAAATCTGACCCCGATTTATGTATGCAACTGGATGCCTGGGATGCTGAAACCAGTATCCCTGCCCTGCTAAATGGCGAACACTCTGTCCTTTACCGTACCCGTTACGATCAACAATCTGATGCCTGGATTATGCGTCTTGCCTGATCCAAAAAGAACCCGTCGGCATGGCGGGTTATTTGTCCTGGTTATTCCCCCGTTGTAAAATCTCTCCTAAACTTAACGGTACGGCACCACACTTCGGGGATGAAATGTTCGCGCTGGTACTTTTTGTTTGCTACCTGGATGGCGGTTGTGAAGATATCGTTGTGGATGTCTACAACACGGAACAGCAGTGTCTTTATTCTATGAGCGATCAACGGATCCGCCATGGCGGTTGTTTTCCGATTGAGGATTTTATAGATGGTTTCTGGCGACCTGCACAGGAGTATGGTGATTTTTAATTATTGCAATTGCACAAGAGTCAGTTCGCCCCCAAAGACAGCACCTGTATCAATATAATGCAGGTTGCCAATATCCACGCGATGGCGCAACGGTGTATGACCAAACCAGAAATGATCAGCACCTGTAATTCCCTGCCCTTTTTGGCGTTCACCTAATCGCGAGCGGCTCCACAAGACCTGATGCAAATCAACGTCCTTTTGCCATTCATAAACATCATCTGGATAATCGGCATGAGCAATAACATGTTTGCCGGTGCGACTATGTACTTCAAGAATAAAGGGCAAATGCTGACATTTTTCCAGCGCCGTTTTCGCTTGTTTCTGTTGATTATCTGCCAGCGCAATAAACCAGTCGCCGCCATTCATCAACCACAAAGACATCTGCTGGGATGCCAGCGCATCCATCGCCATCTGTTCATGATTGCCTCTTACCGCACAAACCCAATGTTGTTCCAGTAACTGCAGACAACGTAAACTTTGCGGCCCACGATCGATAACGTCTCCCACTGAGATAAGTAAATCTCGCCACGGATCAAAACGACAATGCCATAATTTGCGGCGCAACTGCTCAAGACAACCGTGTATATCGCCAGAAAGCCAGATATGTCGCCATTGATGACCCGCAATTCTCTGATAAACGGGCGCAGGCTGTTTCATCAATATTTTCCTCCCGCGCTAAAGATCACATAATCTTAACAAGAATGTTAAAAAACGCTGGACTCAGACAGTAGAGTGTGTGTTATGGTTGACTATAAAGTCAGCGAAGGAAATGCTTCTGGCTTTTAACAGATAAAAAGAGACCGAACACGATTCCTGTATTCGGTCCAGGGAAATGGCTCTTGGGAGAGAGCCGTGCGCTAAAAGTTGGCATTAATGCAGGCTTAGTTGCCTTGCCCTTTAAGAATAGATGACGACGCCAGGTTTTCCAGTTTGCGTGCAAAATGGTCAATAAAAAGCGCGGTAGTCATCAGCTTAAATGTTAAAAACCGCCCGTTCTGGTGAAAGAACTGAGGCGGTTTTTTTATTGGAAATCAAAAGGCTATTTAGGTAATTAACAGAGTTTTTCAGCTCGTTCTATAAACGGTGCCAGACTCATTTTTTCGCCGGGATTGTTAGGATCATCAATCTGAATCACCGAAATCGGCTGGGCTTTAGTCTTCCCACTGGCAACTTCCTTTTGTGCGATATCGTTTAAAGGATACTGCACGAGGGTACTTGGGTTGATGACATACAAAGCATTACCCGGTCGGCAAGTCAGCATCACCTCTTCGCGATTAAACGCCCATTTGTCTTTACCCACTTCAAAACGGCTGACGGTAATCACCTGCGGTGCCGCCAGCGCCGCTGCAGAACTGGTGAGTAACAGAAACGCCAGAATACTTTTTTTCATCATTTTCGTAATCCATCAAAAAGGTTCGAGAGTCGCAAGCAGGCTGATGATCACCAGTACTACCGCACCTATCGCCCATTCGAGTTTAGTCATCCACACAAACAAGGGTGCCGCACGATCTTCATCCTGCCTCATGCGCGGTACAAGAACATAACGATTAGCCAGCGCAATGACCACCATAATCATCACCAGGATGGCTTTGAGCAATAAGAGTTGGCCCCAGTAAGTCGTAAGCGTGGGGGGAAATCCGGTAATCAACAATGCATTAAGCACGCCGCTTGCCAGTACGCCGATCACCGCAAAATGCCCGCACCAGGAAAAACGCATCAGCGCCTGAATAGTCTGGTGTCGCCAACGGCCTTTGATGAGTTGCATACACCAGAGCACCGGCAGTAATCCCCCAAACCACGCCGCCGCACAAATCAGGTGAATCGCGTGATTAGTCTGATGGATTTTCTCCGTTACCCCTTCATTCAGCGTCGCATGCCCCACTCCCGCCAGCAGAAAAAATTGCGCGGTAGTGAGCATAAACAGCAAACGTGGCATATTCCGCGGTTGCATAAGGGCGACGATCAACGTTACGAGGGCGAGAACAATTTGCCATAACCAGACGCCACCAAACTGCGTTTGTAAAACAGCCTGCCAAATGTTTGGCGAAAATACATCTGTCCATCCCGTTCCCATCAACCCGCCCTGAACGGCGAGCATTGCAGTGGCACTGATCAAACTCCAGACGGCAGCGTGCTGTTGTAAACGCAGAAAACGCTTCGCCAGCAAACGACGAATCGTTAAGGGGGCCAGCCAGGCACCGTACATTGCGAAGCCAAAAACCAGCATCAGCGAGGTGAAATGGATAAATCGCAGCGCGATCCAGGTAAACGCCAGCATGATTTATTTCACGCTAAAGGTGTAGTGTCCTTTCGTTTTATGCCCGTCCACCGAAACAACATGCCAGTCAACGGTGTAGGTTCCGGGTTTCAGCGAATCGGCCAGTGGAACAATCAGTTGCTTTTGGTCCTGCTCATTTCGCTTCGCCGGTAATGTTTTAATATTTTCGTTTTTTGGCCCCGTGATTTTTGCACCACTGAATCCTGTTTCCACACCTTCCGAGAAGTTTAAAGTGATTGCCTGCGGTGCAGCTGTCACTTGCGCGTTTGCCGCAGGATACTGATGCGTTAAATGCGCATGTGCCCAGACGGAAGGTGTCACCAACGAAGTGGTCAGGATTGCCAGCGCGTAGCGAAGGGAGCGTGCAGTTGAAGCCATATTATCTATTCCTTTTTGTAATAACTTTTTTACAGAGCATAACCTTGTCTAATGTCTGAGTCGAGGATCATCAATTCCGGCTTGCCATCCTGGCTCACTCTTAGTAACTTTTGCCCGCGAATGATGAGGAGATTAAGAATGCTGAAGAATCTGGCTAAACTGGATCAAACAGAAATGGATAAAGTGAATGTCGATTTGGCGGCGGCCGGGGTGGCATTTAAAGAACGCTACAATATGCCGGTGATCGCTGAAGCGGTTGAACGTGAACAGCCTGAACATTTGCGCAGCTGGTTTCGCGAGCGGCTTATTGCCCACCGTTTGGCTTCGGTCAATCTGTCACGTTTACCTTACGAGCCCAAACTTAAATAAAACTTATACAGGGTTACACTTTCTTACATAACGCCTGCTAAATTATGAGTATTTTCTAAACCGCACCCATAATTTGCAGTCATTTTGAAAAGGAAGTCATTATGTCGTTCTGGAAAGTTGCAGCAGCGCAATATGAGCCTCGTAAAACCTCACTCACCGAACAGGTAGCTCATCATCTGGAGTTTGTGAGGGCCGCCGCCAGGCAACAATGTCAGCTGTTAGTTTTTCCATCGCTTTCTTTACTGGGGTGTGATTATTCGCGACGTGCCCTTCCTGCCCCACCCGATCTCTCACTGTTAGACCCGCTTTGTTATGCCGCAACGACCTGGCGAATGACCATCATTGCCGGCCTTCCCGTTGAATATAACGATCGCTTTATTCGTGGAATTGCGGTGTTCGCACCGTGGCGAAAAACGCCTGGGATCTACCATCAGAGTCATGGTGCATGTCTGGGCCGTCGTTCCAGAACCATCACGGTGGTCGATGAACAACCGCAAGGTATGGATATGGACCCGACCTGTTCACTGTTTACGACAGGGCAATGTCTGGGAGAACCCGACCTGCTGGCGTCGGCCCGTCGCTTACAATTTTTTTCACATCAGTACTCGATTGCTGTGCTGATGGCAAATGCCCGTGGTAACAGTGCACTATGGGATGAATATGGTCGTCTCATCGTTCGCGCCGATCATGGTTCATTATTGTTAGTCGGTCAGCGTTCATCACAGGGTTGGCAAGGCGATATCATTCCATTACGCTAGGCTTTTTCGGCCTGGAGCATGCCATGTTGCGCATTATCGATACAGAAACCTGCGGTTTGCAGGGAGGGATCGTTGAGATTGCCTCTGTTGATGTCATTGACGGAAAAATCGTCAACCCCATGAGCCACCTGGTGCGCCCCGATCGTCCTATTAGTCCACAAGCGATGGCGATTCATCGCATCACCGAAGCCATGGTCGCCGATAAACCGTGGATTGAAGATGTGATCCCACACTATTACGGCAGTGAATGGTATGTCGCGCACAACGCCAGCTTTGACCGCCGCGTACTGCCTGAGATGCCCGGTGAGTGGATTTGCACCATGAAACTGGCCCGTCGCTTGTGGCCAGGAATCAAGTACAGCAATATGGCGTTATATAAAACACGGACGCTCAATGTACAGACGCCGCCGGGCCTGCATCATCACCGCGCGTTGTATGACTGTTATATCACCGCCGCGTTGCTTATCGATATTATGAACACCTCCGGCTGGACGGCAGAACAGATGGCCGATATCACCGGACGTCCGTCGTTGATGACGACCTTCACCTTTGGCAAATACCGTGGCAAAGCGGTTTCCGACGTTGCCGAACGCGATCCGGGCTATCTGCGCTGGTTATTTAATAACCTGGACAGCATGAGCCCGGAGCTGCGTTTAACACTGAAACATTATCTGGAAAATACTTAATCCGCAGGCGTAGCGGGTAATGTTCCCTGCGCCAGCGCGACCAGAAAAGCATATTCCATCGCTACGCCTTCGTACGATTTAAAGCGACCAGATTTACCGCCATGGCCTGAGTCCATGTCGGTACAGAGCAATAAAAGATGGTCATCGGTTTTCAGCTCGCGCAATTTAGCGACCCATTTTGCCGGTTCCCAATATTGCACCTGAGAATCGTGCAAACCGGTCGTTACCAGTAAATGCGGATAAGCCTGTGCGGTGACGTTGTCATACGGGCTGTAGCTTTTCATGTACTCGTAATATTGCGGATCCTGCGGGTTACCCCACTCTTCAAACTCACCAGTGGTAAGAGGAATTGATTCATCAAGCATCGTTGTTACAACATCAACAAACGGTACCTGGGCGATAACGCCGTGGAATAATTCCGGGCGTTGATTAATTGCAACGCCCATCAACATGCCCCCCGCACTCCCGCCCATCGCATAACAAAGCGAAGGAGAGCCATAGCCCAGTTTTAACAATGCATCGCAGGCATCAAGATAATCATTAAACGTATTTTTCTTCTTCAGAAATTTTCCGTCTTCGTACCATTGTTGCCCCAGCTCACCACCGCCGCGAACATGGACAATGGCGTAGACAAAGCCACGATCTAATAAACTCAAGCGGCTAAAACTGAAATCGGCATCAATACTTGCGCCGTAAGAACCATAGCCATACACCAGCAACGGGTTGTGTCCTTTGCGAAAATGTTTGCGATGGTAGACCAACGAAACCGGAACTTCGACGCCATCACGGGCGACTATCCACAGGTGTTCACTGCGGTAATTCGCCGCATCAAAACCGGGCACTTCTGTTTGTTTTAATACACGACGCTCACCGGTATCCATATCCAGTTCAAACAAAGTGTCTGGTGTGGTCATGGAAGAATAACCATAACGCAATCGCGCGGTTTCAGGTTCTGGATTGTAGGCAATCCAGGTCACATAGGCTGGATCATCAAAGGCAATACCAATGACTTCCCGGGTCTTGCGGTTAATTTGGCGCAAACTGGTTAACCCGCGCTGACGCTCTTCAACCACCAGCCAGTCGGTAAACAGCGTAAACCCTTCCAGCATGATGTTTTCGCGTGGCGGAATTAACTCTTCCCACTGTTGCTCATCACGCATACGGGTACGGTATAAGCCAAAGTTTTTGCCGTGGCGGTTGGAACGCAGATAAAAACGATGCTGGTAGTGATCAAGGCTGTATTCGTGATCTTTGCGGCGCGGCAGAAAAACAAACGGCTCGGCATCGGCCATTTCCGCGTCCAGCAGGCGAACTTCACTGGTGGTGGCGCTGGCCAAATGAATAACTACATAGTGCTTCGAGGTCGTTTTATGCAGGCTGACGTAATAGGTATCGTCTTTTTCTTCGTAAATCAGTTTATCTTGCGATGCTGGCGTACCGATGGCGTGACGCCAGACCTGATAAGGCAGCAGCGTCACCGGATGCTTGCGAACATAGTAGAAAGTCCAGGAGTCATTTGCCCAGACAAAGCTGGGTTCAACGTTATCCAGCAGTTCCGGGTACCAGTTACCTGTTTCCAGATTACGAAAACGAATGCCGTACTGGCGTCGGGAAAGAAAATCTTCTGCCAGCGCCATGATGGTGTTATTGGGCGTAATCGCCATTCCGCCCATCGAATAAAACTCACTATGAGCTGCGCGCTTATTGGCATCGAGCAATGTTTCCCACTCATCCCACTCTTCACTGAATGCCGATTGACGCTGGTAGATAGCATATTCACAGCCTGGTTCATAAATATGCCGATAGCGGTAGCCATTTTTGATGTAGGGCGCAGAAACTTCTCGTTGCGGAATGCGGTCGATGATTTCCTTTAAGATGCGATCCTGCAAGGCTTGTTGTGAGGCCATCACCCGATGACCGTAACTATTTTCTTGTTGCAGGTAGTCCAGGACTTCTGGCTGAGAACGCGTATCGTCCCGCAGCCAGTAGTAATTATCGATGCGCGTATCGCCATGAAGCGTCATGGCGTGGGGAATGCGGGCGGCTTTTGGTAGCATGTTATTGTTCTTTCTGGTTGAAACATCTTATAAGGGTGGCAAAACTCACCGGGGATGCAAGCGAAACAGGGTCGTCATTGCTTAGATGATGACAGGTAATGGCGCGGATATCGAATGTTATGCAGACAGAGAAAATCAGCCTGTTCAAATGGCTGTGCGGTTCTGGATAGCCCGAAATAGTCAACTTCAGGCTATCCAGAGAGCGGAATTATTCCGCCAAAGTGCGTTTTTGCTGTTCGAGATCGCGTTCAATGCCGTCACGAACATCCTGGGGGATTTTCAGCGCGTCACCCAGTGCATTCAGGTAACTGCGTTCCATAAAATGGTCAATATCAATAGCCGCGCAACTCAGGAAATAGATTTCCAGCGCCTCTTCTTCATTGCGGACCCCGGTAGCCAGGCGTTGTGGATCCAGCGGTTGTTCGATTGCCTGCTCAATGAGTACACGCCCCTGCTCTTCCACGCCGGCTTCACGCAATTGCTGGTCGATTGCCGCACGTTCTTTGGCATCAATATGACCATCACTTTTAGCGGCAAAGACCAGCGCAAGGATCAAACGTTCCGTACGCTCATCCAGCGGCGTACTTTGCGCGCCAAACTGCGGTTCGTCCTGATGCGCCGCGCGAATTTTATCTTTGTATTTATTCCACAGCACCGTACCCGCTACCGCTCCGCCGCCAACCAGTAACGCGTTGGTGCCATATTTCGTAAGAAGTTTACGTGCTGATTTATTTGCGACCAGCAGCCCAGCCAGTCCGCCTAATGCGCCTGGCACTAACAGTTTGCCCAATCCCTGATCCGCAGACGAGGAGGTAGAAGAACTGCTTTGCCCAAGCAGGGATTGCAGTTGATTTAACCAGTTAGCCATATTTGCTCCTCAATAACCATTTTTAGTGCCTGTAGCATAGCGGATGAGGATGTCAGAAAATGTATATCGAGACAAAAGATGCGCAAATAAGCGGGGCGGTAGGCCGTTATTCAAAGAAATTCGCGCCAGGTAAGGTATTTACTGTATATCAGGTGATAAGGGTATTTTAGGTGAAAGTAGTTTGTCGTTTTGAGTGGCATTGTTTGATGCTGATTGCCCGATGCGACGCTGTTGCGTCTTCTCAGGCCTACGATTGTGGTGCGTTCTGGGGCGGACAAGGCACTCGCGCCGCATCCGCCAACGGTCAATCGAATTATCAGAAGCCATTAACGCCGCTGATATTCCGCCATTCCCGCTTTGCAGTCCACGCTGACCTGGTAATGAATATCGGCACTTTTACCACGCACGGTTAGCGGTACTGACCATTTATCATCTTTACCCTGAATGTCCTGCAAACTGACCCAAGCCACGGGATCGGCCTGACCGACAATTTTTTGATCATCTGCCCAGCGCGCCACGCGATTTTGTTGATAATCACGTTTTACGCTCGCGGCAATTCCGGCAGCATCCAGACCTTCACACTTTGGGAAAGTGACCGACTTGCTGGTTTCATTATTGGCAGCGAAAACTGATGCGCAGGCAGAAACCAACAACAGCCCTAAAAACGCCCCTCTTTTTTTCATGTTTTTCTCCATAGCACAATGATTCAGGAGAAAGCATGGTACAAATTGTCAGGAGCGCAAGTTGCTTCAGGCCGCGTGTGAGGCATCTTCCTCTTCGGATTCAGCACCGACGACCTGTGGGGACGGTAATTTGCCGGTTTTCAGAATGGTGCTCAGCACATCTTTTTGTTCTGCCAGCCATAGCGAAAGGGCTTCACGTTGCTCGTCTTCCATTTGCACTGGAGAATTTGTCAGCCAGGTGTCAAGCAGATCCGCCGTATCAAGCATTTTATCATAAGCATCGGCTTCCTTTTTGCTGGTAAACGACATTTTCTCTTCGCCCTCACGAATGACTACGTATTTAACTTCAACCGCCATTTGCAGCCTCTCATAATAACTGTGATTTTATACAGTATATTTCTTTTCGGTTGAGAAATCAACATCAGCAATAAAGACACGCGCAAACGTTTTCGTTTATACTGCGCGCGGAATTAATCAGGGGATATTCGTTATGACGTTATTAGGCACTGCGCTGCGTCCGGCAGCAACTCGCGTGATGTTATTAGGCTCCGGTGAACTGGGTAAAGAAGTGGCAATCGAGTGTCAGCGTCTCGGCGTAGAGGTGATTGCCGTCGATCGCTATTCCGACGCACCAGCCATGCATGTCGCGCATCGCTCCCATGTCATTAATATGCTTGATGGTGATGCATTACGCCGTGTGGTTGAACTGGAAAAACCACATTATATCGTGCCGGAGATCGAAGCTATTGCCACCGATATGCTGATCCAACTTGAAGAGGAAGGACTGAATGTTGTCCCCTGCGCTCGCGCAACGAAATTAACGATGAATCGCGAGGGTATCCGTCGCCTGGCGGCAGAAGAGCTGCAGCTGCCCACTTCCACTTATCGTTTTGCCGATAGCGAAAGCCTTTTCCGCGAGGCGGTTGCCGCCATTGGCTATCCCTGCATTGTAAAACCGGTGATGAGCTCTTCCGGCAAGGGGCAGACGTTTATTCGCTCTGCAGAGCAACTTGCTCAGGCATGGGAATACGCTCAGCAAGGCGGTCGCGCCGGAGCGGGCCGCGTAATTGTTGAAGGCGTCGTTAAGTTTGACTTCGAAATTACCCTGCTAACCGTCAACGCGGTGGATGGCGTCCATTTCTGTGCACCAGTAGGTCATCGCCAGGAAGATGGCGACTACCGTGAATCCTGGCAACCACAGCAAATGAGCCCGCTTGCCCTTGAACGTGCGCAGGAGATTGCCCGTAAAGTGGTGCTGGCACTGGGCGGTTATGGGTTGTTTGGTGTCGAGCTATTTGTCTGTGGTGATGAGGTGATTTTCAGTGAGGTCTCCCCTCGTCCACATGATACCGGGATGGTGACGTTAATTTCTCAAGATCTCTCAGAGTTTGCCCTGCATGTACGTGCCTTCCTCGGACTTCCGGTTGGCGGGATCCGTCAGTATGGTCCTGCAGCTTCTGCCGTTATTCTGCCACAACTGACCAGTCAGAATGTCACGTTTGATAATGTGCAGAATGCCGTAGGCGCAGATTTGCAGATTCGTTTATTTGGTAAGCCGGAAATTGATGGCAGCCGTCGTCTGGGTGTTGCGCTGGCGACCGCTGAGAGTGTTGTTGACGCCATTGAACGCGCGAAGCACGCCGCCGGACAGGTAAAAGTACAGGGTTAAACCCGGCAAAAAAACGCTACAAAAATGCCCGATCCTCGATCGGGCATTTTGACTTTTACAGCTTAGCGCCTTCTACAGCTTCACGCGCCAGCTTAGTAATGCGGTCGTAATCGCCCGCTTCCAGCGCATCTGCCGGAACCAGCCAGGAACCACCGATGCACAGCACGCTTTTCAGCGCCAGGTAGTCACGGTAGTTAGCCGGAGAAATACCACCCGTCGGGCAGAAACGGACCTGGGAGAACGGACCCGCGATCGCCTGCAGGGCTTTCACGCCGCCGTTAGCTTCAGCCGGGAAGAATTTGAACTCTTTCAAACCGTAGTCCATACCCAGCATCAGTTCGGAAACAGTGCTGATCCCCGGAATCAGAGGAATAGTCCCTTCGGTAGCAGCTTTCAGCAGCGGCTCGGTCAGACCCGGGCTAATTGCGAACTGTGCACCCGCTTCAGTGACTTCTGCCAGCTGCTGTGGATTCAGCACCGTACCGGCACCCACAATCGCTTCAGGCACTTCTTTGGCGATAGCACGGATAGCGTCAACTGCACACTCGGTACGCAGAGTCACTTCCAGAACGCGCACCCCACCAGCAACCAACGCTTTTGCCATCGGCACCGCGTGTTCCAGTTTTTTTACCACGATAACCGGTACAACCGGGCCGGTGGTCAGGATTGATTCTGCACTTGTTTTCCAGTTTTTCATCAGAGTTTTCTCTCGCCTGATTACAAATTTGTCGTCTTAAAAAGTGATACAGGTTGCGCCCTGTTCGGCACCGGACAGTTTTTCACGCAAGGCGCTGAATAATTCACGTCCTGTTCCCACGCGTGACGCGCTCAGGTCAGGAATGTGCGGTTCGCGAGCAGCCAGTTCCGCTTCGTCTACCAGCAGCGTCAGTTCGCCTGTCTGTCCATTCACACGAATGATGTCCCCGTCGCGCACTTTTGCCAGCAGCCCGCCATCGTAGGCTTCTGGTGTTACGTGGATAGCTGACGGCACTTTACCTGAAGCGCCGGAGAGTCGTCCATCGGTAACTAACGCAATTTTGAAACACCGGTCCAATAATACACCAAGTGGCGGCATGAGTTTATGTAATTCTGGCATTCCGTTCGCTTTTGGCCCCTGATGACGGACAACAACGACACAATCGCGGTCCAGCAAACCCGCTTCAAAGGCCGGCATAACGTCATGCTGGCTTTCAAAAACAACCGCTGGCGCTTCAATCACCTGGTTCTCAACCGGCACGGCAGAGGTTTTCATAACCGCACGGCCCAGGTTACCGCTTAACACTTTTGTCCCACCATGATGAGAGAAAGGTTGTTCGAAGGAAGCGATCACATTGCCGTCGAGTGATTTTTCCGCCCCTTCCCGCCAGTCCAGTTCACCATTATTCAGCCATGGTTCAAGCGTATAACGAGACAGACCAAAGCCTGCCACCGTATTGACATCTTCATGCAGCAGACCTACTTTGAGCAGTTCACGCACCAGAACCGGTACGCCACCTGCCGCCTGGAAGTGGTTAATATCGGCCGGACCGTTCGGGTAGAGACGTGCCATCAGCGGTACAACATCAGAAAGGTCAGAGAAGTCATCCCAGTTAATCTGAATACCGGCCGCGCGCGCCATCGCCACCAGGTGCATGGTGTGGTTAGTGGAACCACCGGTCGCCAGCAGTGCAACAATACCGTTCACCACCACTTTCTCATCGATCATCTTACCGATCGGCATCCATTCATTACCATTACCGGTCATGCGTGTAACCTGACGCGCAGCGGCAGCGGTCAAAGCATCGCGCAGCGGAGAGTCCGGATGAACAAAAGAAGAGCCTGGCAACTGCATCCCCATAAACTCCACCACCATCTGGTTGGTGTTGGCAGTACCGTAGAAAGTACATGTTCCCGGCGCATGATAAGACGCGGCTTCTGACTCCAGTAGGGCCATGCGGTCCACTTTACCTTCGGCATAAAGCTGGCGAATACGCACTTTTTCTTTATTTGGCAAACCGCTTGCCATCGGTCCAGACGGTACAAACACCGCAGGCAAATGACCAAACGACAGGGCTGCCATCGTCAGACCCGGGACAATCTTGTCGCACACCCCGAGGAACAGAGCACCATCAAACATGTTATGGGACAGCCCGACCGCCGCAGACATCGCTATCACTTCGCGGCTTAGCAGCGACAATTCCATTCCATCCTGCCCCTGGGTGACACCATCACACATCGCCGGAACACCGCCCGCAACCTGACCAACCGCATTCGCTTCATGCAGGGCTTTACGAATGATTTCTGGATAGTGTTCATAAGGCTGGTGCGCGGAGAGCATGTCGTTATAGGAGGTGATGATGGCGATATTGTTACGCAACATGCTTTTCAAAGAGGCTTTGTCTTCTGGCTGGCAGGCAGCGAAACCGTGTGCCAGGTTACCGCATGCCAACTGCGAACGATGAACGGTCGACGTTTTCGCTTGTTCTATCCGGGCGAGATAAGCAGAGCGAGTCTCGCGCGAACGTTCAATGATTCGATTTGTTACGCGTAACATTTGTGGATTCATAAAGGCTCCTGAAATTGAGTTGTCAGAGCAGGATGATTCACAACGCGTTTCATTCAGAGGATTTATGAGTGAAACGCCTGTAACCGGAGCTCATAGGGCAAAAACGTTTCAGTCAGTGTAATAAAAAAAGCCTCGTGGGTGAATCCGCACGAGGCCTGAAAGTGTAAAAATTGTTCTACAATCTGCGCAAGATCATGTTACCGGTAAAATAACCATAAAGGATAAGCGCAGATATTACTCAAACTCATTCCAGGAACGACCATCACGGGTAATCATCGCCACCGAGGCAACGGGTCCCCAGGTTCCGGCCTGATACGGTTTCGGCGCATCATTGTCCATCGCCCACGCCTCAGTAATGGAGTCTACCCATTTCCAGGCTTCTTCCACTTCATCACGACGTACAAACAGTGCCTGAATACCACGCATGGTTTCCAGCAGCAGACGTTCATAGGCATCCGCCAGATGCGTCTGATTAAAGGTTTCTGAATAGCTCAGATCCAGCTTGGTGATTTGCAGGTTATGTTTGTGGTCAAGGCCAGGAACTTTATTCAGTACCTGGATATCCACGCCTTCATCAGGTTGCAGACGGATAGTCAGTTTATTCTGCGGCAGATCCTGCCACGACTCTTTAAACAGATTCAGTTCAGGTGTTTTGAAATAGACCACGACTTCAGAACATTTGGTCGGCAGACGTTTACCAGTACGCAGGTAGAATGGCACACCGGCCCAGCGCCAGTTATCAATGTCGACGCGGATCGCCACGAAGGTTTCTGTATTGCTGCTCTTGTTCGCGCCCTCTTCTTCCAGATATCCCGGCACTTTTTTGCCCTGGGCGAAGCCCGCAGTATATTGCCCACGTACGGTTTTTTCGCGTACGTTGGAGCGGTCGATGCGGCGCAGGGACTTCAGTACTTTCACTTTTTCATCGCGGATGCTGTCTGCGCTCAGGTCAGATGGCGGAGACATCGCAATCATGCAGAGAATTTGCAGCAGGTGGTTTTGGATCATATCGCGCATCTGACCGGCTTTATCAAAATAGCCCCAGCGCCCTTCGATCCCCACTTCTTCTGCCACGGTAATCTCAACATGATCAATGGTGCGATTGTCCCAGTTATTCACAAACAGGGAGTTAGCAAAACGCAGCGCCAACAGGTTCAGCACCGTTTCTTTACCAAGATAGTGGTCGATACGGTAAACCTGGCACTCCTCGAAGTATTCGCCAACCTGATCATTGATTTCCTGCGAGGTCGCCAGCGACGTCCCCAGCGGTTTCTCCATGACTACGCGTGCCGGTTTAGCATTCAGTTTAGCCTCGCCAAGCCCTTTGCAAATTGCGCCAAAAGTGCTGGGCGGCATGGCAAAGTAGTTAATGGTGATACGATTTTTTTGATCCAGCATCGCGCCGAGACGGCTGAATGCAGCAGTGTCATTGACATCGAGATTACAAAAATCCAGACGTGCACTCAGGGTGTCCCATAAACCTTCATCAATGGTTTCTTTCATGAAAGTTTCGAGCGCCTCGCGGACAACTTTGGTATATGCCGCTTTATCCCAGTCAGCACGCCCTACGCCGATAATCCGGGTGTCCGGGTTGAGCTGACCGGCTTTTTCCAGTTGATACAGGGAAGGCAGCAATTTACGACGCGCAAGGTCGCCTTTCGCGCCGAAAATGACCAGGTCACAGGCCTGGGCTGTTTGCGTTACCGCCATGTCATTCTCCTTAAGTTAACTAACCCGGTACTTAAGCCAGGGTATACTTGTAATTTTCTTACGGTGCACTGTACTGCTTTTACGAGCTTGCGAAAACTGTAAACGCTTATCCACCCGTGCGATTACGGGAAAAGCGCGCAAAGTGCGGCAAAACTGATAAAAAAATCATCGTTTTCCATTGGGTAAAAATCTGACACTGATCATGTTATGAAAAAAAATAACAACTTTTTTATCTGCTTTTGTCATTAACACGGCACACAGGCGTAATATCTGACAAAACTGCATTTCGATTTCTTTCAGTGCGGAAATCGTCATTACCCGTGAGTCTCTTTACATCATGAATATGCTGGAAAAAATCCAGTCTCAGCTGGAACATTTGAGCAAATCAGAGCGCAAAGTTGCCGAGGTCATTCTGGCTTCGCCCGATAACGCGATCCATTCGAGTATTGCTGCTATGGCACTGGAAGCCAATGTTAGCGAACCGACGGTGAATCGTTTCTGTCGCAGCATGGACACGCGCGGTTTTCCTGATTTTAAACTTCATCTGGCACAGAGTCTGGCGAATGGCACTCCCTATGTTAATCGCAATGTCAATGAAGATGACAGCGTTGAATCATACACAGGGAAAATATTTGAGTCCGCAATGGCAACGCTTGATCATGTCCGTCATTCACTGGATAAATCTGCCATCAACCGCGCCGTCGACTTGCTCACTCAGGCAAAAAAAATCGCCTTTTTCGGATTAGGCTCTTCAGCCGCCGTTGCCCACGATGCGATGAATAAGTTCTTTCGTTTTAATGTTCCGGTGGTGTACTCCGATGATATCGTGCTGCAACGCATGAGTTGTATGAATTGTAGCGACGGAGACGTGGTGGTGCTGATTTCTCACACTGGAAGAACAAAAAATCTGGTCGAGCTGGCGCAGCTGGCACGCAAAAACGACGCCATGGTGATTGCCCTCACCTCTGCGGGTACCCCGCTCGCCCGGGAAGCAACGCTGGCAATTACCCTCGACGTACCGGAAGATACTGACATTTATATGCCCATGGTTTCTCGACTTGCACAGCTGACCGTGATAGATGTGCTGGCGACAGGATTTACTTTGCGACGCGGTGCAAAATTCAGAGATAACTTGAAGCGGGTCAAAGAAGCGCTGAAGGAATCGCGTTTTGATAAGCAGTTACTTAATTTAAGTGACGATCGCTAAAAACGACTGTCACTGTCCTAATCTTATACGACATCCGAATGAGATTAATTTATCGCCATCGCGGCGTTATTTCATTCGGATTTCATGTTCAAGCAACACCTGGTTGTTTCAGTCAACGGAGTATTACATGTCCAGAAGGCTTCGCAGAACAAAAATCGTTACCACGTTAGGCCCAGCAACAGATCGCGATAATAATCTTGAAAAAGTTATCGCGGCGGGTGCCAACGTTGTACGTATGAACTTTTCTCACGGCTCGCCTGAAGATCACAAAATGCGCGCGGATAAAGTTCGTGAGATTGCCGCAAAACTGGGGCGTCATGTGGCTATTCTGGGTGACCTCCAGGGGCCCAAAATCCGTGTATCCACCTTTAAAGAAGGCAAAGTTTTCCTCAATATTGGGGATAAATTCCTGCTCGACGCCAACCTGGGTAAAGGTGAAGGCGACAAAGAAAAAGTCGGTATCGACTACAAAGGCCTGCCTGCTGACGTCGTGCCTGGTGACATCCTGCTGCTGGACGATGGTCGCGTCCAGTTAAAAGTACTGGAAGTTCAGGGCATGAAAGTGTTCACCGAAGTCACCGTCGGTGGTCCCCTCTCCAACAATAAAGGTATCAACAAACTTGGCGGCGGTTTGTCGGCTGAAGCGCTGACCGAAAAAGACAAAGCAGACATTAAGACTGCGGCGTTGATTGGCGTAGATTACCTGGCTGTCTCCTTCCCACGCTGTGGCGAAGATCTGAACTATGCCCGTCGCCTGGCACGCGATGCAGGATGTGATGCGAAAATTGTTGCCAAGGTTGAACGTGCGGAAGCCGTTTGCAGCCAGGATGCAATGGATGACATCATCCTCGCCTCTGACGTGGTAATGGTTGCACGTGGCGACCTCGGTGTGGAAATTGGCGACCCGGAACTGGTCGGCATTCAGAAAGCGTTGATCCGTCGTGCGCGTCAGCTAAACCGAGCGGTAATCACGGCGACCCAGATGATGGAGTCAATGATTACTAACCCGATGCCGACGCGTGCAGAAGTCATGGACGTAGCAAACGCCGTTCTGGATGGTACTGACGCTGTGATGCTGTCTGCAGAAACTGCCGCTGGGCAGTATCCGTCAGAAACCGTTGCAGCCATGGCGCGCGTTTGCCTGGGTGCGGAAAAAATCCCGAGCATCAACGTTTCTAAACACCGTCTGGACGTTCAGTTCGACAATGTGGAAGAAGCTATTGCCATGTCAGCAATGTACGCAGCTAACCACCTGAAAGGCGTTACGGCGATCATCACCATGACCGAATCGGGTCGTACCGCGCTGATGACCTCCCGTATCAGCTCTGGTCTGCCAATTTTCGCCATGTCGCGCCATGAACGTACGCTGAACCTGACTGCTCTCTATCGTGGCGTTACGCCGGTGCACTTTGATAGCGCTAATGACGGCGTAGCAGCTGCCAGCGAAGCGGTTAATCTGCTGCGCGATAAAGGTTACTTGATGTCTGGTGACCTGGTGATTGTCACCCAGGGCGACGTGATGAGTACCGTGGGTTCTACTAATACCACGCGTATTTTAACGGTAGAGTAAGTACGTTGCCGGATGCGGCGAAAACGCCACATCCGGCCTACAGTTCAATGATAGTTCAACAGATTTCGAATATTCTGAAGCAAACTTGAACTTATCATCAGGCGAAGGCCTCTCCTCGCGAGAGGCTTTTTTATTTGATGGGATAAAGATCTTTGCGCTTATACGGCTGGATTTCGCCCGGTTTGCGAGTTTTCAGCAATTTTAGTATCCAGGTGTATTGTTCTGGTCGCAGACCAACAAAAATCTCGACTTCTTCATTCATCCGCCGCGCAATCGTATGATTATCCGCCTCTAACAGATCATCCATCGGTGGGCGCACCTGAATCGTCAGACGATGCGTCTTGCCATCATAAATCGGAAACAGCGGTACAACGCGCGCACGGCACACTTTCATCAAACGACCAATCGCGGGCAACGTCGCTTTATAGGTGGCAAAGAAATCCACAAATTCGCTGTGCTCTGGGCCATGATCCTGATCGGGTAAATAATATCCCCAGTACCCCTGACGTACCGACTGGATGAATGGTTTAATACCGTCATTTCTCGCATGCAGACGACCGCCAAAGCGACGACGCACCGTGTTCCAGACATAATCAAAAACCGGGTTGCCCTGATTATGGAACATCGCTGCCATTTTCTGCCCTTGCGAGGCCATCAGCATGGCAGGAATATCGACGGCCCAACCGTGCGGCACCAGAAAGATAACTTTCTCGTTATTACGCCGCATCTCTTCGATGATCTCCAGCCCTTGCCAGTCAACGCGCGGCTGAATTTTCTCCGGCCCGCGTATTGCCAACTCAGCCATCATTGCCATCGCTTGCGGCGCGGTGGCAAACATCTCATCAACAATCGCTTCGCGTTCAGCTTCACTACGTTCTGGAAAGCAGAGCGACAGATTGATTAACGCACGACGGCGTGAGCTTTTTCCCAGTCGTCCGGCAAAACGTCCCAGCCGTGCCAGAATGGGATCACGGAACTTTGGCGGCGTTAAAGCGATACCCGCCATCGCTGCTACGCCCAGCCATGCTCCCCAGTAGCGCGGGTGGCGAAAGGATTTATCAAACTCAGGAATGTATTCGCTATTATTTTTTTTCGTTTCCATGCTTTTCCAGTTTCGGATAAGGCAAAAATCAATCTGGTGATAGTGTAGCGGCGCAACTTGCCCCGCACCAAATAAAAAAAGCCGGTACTGACTGCGTACCGGCTGCGAATGGATGTTAATTAATCAAACCGTAGCTGCGGCACAATCTCTTTGGCCTGCGCCAGGAATTCGCGACGATCGGAGCCGGTCAGCCCTTCGGTACGCGGCAGTTTTGCCGTCAGCGGGTTTACGGCCTGCTGGTTTATCCATACTTCATAGTGCAGATGCGGCCCGGTTGAACGTCCGGTATTACCGGAAAGCGCGATACGGTCGCCACGTTTCACCTTCTGTCCCGGTTTCACCAGAATCTTGCGCAAGTGCATATAACGCGTGGTGTAGCTGCGACCATGACGAATAGCCACATAATAACCTGCTGCGCCACTGCGTTTGGCAACCACCACTTCACCGTCACCCACTGAAAGCACTGGCGTACCCTGCGGCATGGCGAAATCAACACCTCTGTGTGGTGCAACGCGACCGGTCACCGGATTAGTACGACGCGGGTTAAAGTTAGACGAGATACGGAACTGTTTCGCCGTCGGGAATCGCAAGAATCCTTTCGCCAGACCAGTACCGTTACGATCGTAGAATTTGCCATCTTCAGCGCGGATAGCGTAATAATCTTTACCTTCTGAACGCAAACGTACGCCCAGCAGCTGGCTTTGCTCACGTTTACCATCAAGCATTTCTCGAGACATTAACACCGCAAATTCATCGCCTTTTTTCAGTTTGCGGAAATCCATTTGCCACTGCATGGCTTTAATCACTGCGCTCACTTCGGCGCTGGTTAAACCGGCGTTTCTGGCGCTGGCAACAAAGCTTCCCCCGACGGTACCTTTCAGCAGATTGTTAACCCACTCTCCTTGCTGCATTTCGCTGGTCATTTTAAAACCGTTAGCGGCAGTACGGTCATAGGTTCGGGTTTCACGACGAGACACTTCCCAGGTGAGGCGCTGCAGTTCGCCGTCCGCGGTTAATGTCCAGGAGAGTTGTTGACCGATTTTCAGGTTACGCAATTCTTTGTCGGCCGCAGCCAGTTGGGTGATATCACCCATATCAATACCATACTGATTGAGAATGCTGCTTAGCGTATCGCCAGTGGAAACAACATATTCATGCACGCCCGCTTCACCGGCGATTTTGTCATCCAGTTCGTCCTGGGGAATGGCTTCATCTTCTTGTGCAGCTTGATCAATCGGCTCACTGGCTTCAGGTAAGAGCGAACGAATTTCGTTCTGTTCCAGCTCAATGGTTTTGACAATTGGCGTGGCATCACGGTGATAAACATAAGGCCGCCAGACAGCGACGGCCAGAGTAAGAACGGTGAGCGACCCCAACATAACGCGGTGTGGTCGCGGTAAATTATTAAACGCCAGGGCGACAGAGCGGGCTATCTGTTGCACGTAATCACTTCCTCATTAATCTCCTTTCAGGCAGCTCGCATACTGGTTGGCTAATTGACTCAGGAATTCTGAATAGCTTGTTTTACCCAGTTTGATATTCGTCCCCAGGGGATCCAACGTTCCCATACGAACGGATGTCCCTCGTGCGACGCTCTCAACGACCGCTGGCCTGAACTGTGGCTCAGCAAAAACGCAGGTTGCTTTTTGCTCAACCAACTGTGTTCTTATTTCATGTAAACGCTGCGCGCCAGGTTGAATCTCAGGGTTAACGGTAAAATGACCAAGCGGTGTCAGTCCAAACTGTTTTTCGAAATAGCCGTAAGCATCGTGAAAAACGAAATAACCTTTCCCCTTGAGCGGCGCGAGCTCGTTACCAACCTGCGTTTCGGTTGAGGCTAATTGTGCCTCAAAATCCTTCAGGTTGGCGTCAAGTTTGGCTCGACTTTGCGGCATAAGTTCCACTAATTTTCCATGGATTGCAACCGCTGTAGCCCGCGCTATCTCTGGGGAAAGCCAAAGATGCATGTTGAAATCGCCGTGATGGTGATCTTCGTCACTTTTTTCCGCGTGGTCGTGATCATCATCATCGCCGTGAATACTTTTCATCAGTAGCGGTTTCACATCTTCAAGCTGCGCAATCGTTACCTGCTTCGCTCCTGGTAATTTGCTTACCGGTTTTTGCATAAACGCTTCCATCTCCGGGCCAACCCAAACGACTAAGTCCGCGTTCTGTAAGCGTTTTACATCCGATGGGCGCAGTGAATAATCATGTTCTGAAGCGCCGTCAGGAAGTAAAACCTCTGTTTCTGTTACCCCATCAGCAATGGCAGAAGCGATGAACCCAACGGGTTTAAGCGAAGCGACAACGGCGGCATCTGCGGCCTGTGTTGCACCTCCCCAGAGAGCGGCGGATAATGCTGCGAAAAGAAGCGTTTTTTTATGTAACATAATGCGACCAATCATCGTAATGAATATGAGAAGTGTGATATTATAACATTTCATGACTACTGCAAGACTAAAATTAACATGACAAGTCTGGTTTCCCTGGAAAATGTCTCGGTTTCTTTTGGCCAACGCCGCGTCCTCTCTGATGTGTCGCTGGAACTTAAACCTGGAAAAATTTTGACTTTACTTGGGCCAAATGGCGCAGGTAAGTCGACACTGGTACGGGTAGTGCTCGGGCTGGTAACACCCGATGAAGGGGTTATCAAGCGCAACGGAAAACTGCGCATCGGCTATGTACCGCAGAAGCTGTATCTCGACACCACGTTGCCACTGACCGTAAACCGTTTTTTACGCTTACGCCCTGGTACACATAAAGAAGATATTTTGCCTGCACTGAAACGTGTCCATGCCGGGCACCTGATTAACGCACCGATGCAAAAGCTCTCTGGTGGCGAAACGCAGCGTGTACTGTTAGCGCGAGCATTGTTAAATCGCCCGCAATTATTAGTGCTGGATGAACCCACTCAAGGCGTGGATGTAAATGGCCAGGTGGCGTTATATGACCTTATTGACCAACTGCGTCGTGAACTGGATTGTGGCGTTTTAATGGTTTCTCACGATCTGCATCTGGTGATGGCAAAAACCGATGAAGTGCTGTGCCTGAATCACCACATTTGTTGTTCCGGCACACCGGAAGTTGTTTCCCTGCATCCGGAGTTTATTTCAATGTTTGGTCCTCGTGGTGCTGAACAACTGGGTATCTATCGCCATCATCATAACCATCGTCACGATTTACAGGGACGAATTGTTTTGCGTCGGGGAAATGATCGCTCATGATTGAATTATTATTTCCCGGTTGGTTAGCCGGGATCATGCTCGCCTGTGCCGCGGGTCCGCTGGGTTCGTTTGTAGTCTGGCGTCGTATGTCTTATTTCGGTGATACGCTGGCTCATGCCTCATTACTTGGCGTCGCGTTTGGTTTGTTGCTGGACGTGAATCCATTCTATGCGGTGATTGCCGTTACGCTGCTGCTGGCGGGCGGTCTGGTATGGCTGGAGAAGCGTCCACAGCTGGCGATCGACACGTTATTAGGGATTATGGCGCACAGTGCCCTGTCGCTGGGCCTGGTGGTCGTTAGTCTGATGTCTAATATTCGTGTTGATTTGATGGCTTACTTGTTCGGTGATTTGCTGGCAGTGACGCCGGAAGATCTCATCTCCATCGCCATTGGCGTGGTCATCGTGGTGGCTATTTTGTTCTGGCAATGGCGCAATTTGCTGTCGATGACGATTAGCCCGGATCTGGCGTTTGTTGATGGTGTGAAATTACAGCGCGTGAAATTGTTGTTGATGCTGGTGACGGCATTGACGATTGGTGTAGCGATGAAATTTGTCGGTGCGTTGATTATTACTTCGTTGCTGATTATTCCTGCAGCTACTGCGCGTCGCTTTGCCCGTACGCCGGAACAGATGGCTGGTGTCGCTGTTTTGGTGGGGATGGTGGCAGTGACTGGCGGTTTAACCTTTTCCGCATTTTACG
Source organism: Escherichia sp. XD33 (assembly GCF_019375075.1). Taxonomy (NCBI): domain Bacteria; kingdom Pseudomonadati; phylum Pseudomonadota; class Gammaproteobacteria; order Enterobacterales; family Enterobacteriaceae; genus Escherichia; species Escherichia sp. XD33. The sequence goes on along the minus strand of NZ_JAENDM010000013.1, from coordinate 43,961 downwards.
ATACGCCGGCTGGTCCGTCGGTGGTGCTATGTGCGGCACTGTTATTTATTCTCAGTATGATGAAAAAGCAGGCCAGCTAATCTATCGCTGAACACATTTGTCGGATGCGGCGCGAGCGCCTTATCCGACCTACGGTTCGCTATCTCTGGCTGGCCTGATAAGACGCGAACAGCGTCGCATCAGGCACACTGCCAATGTCGGATGCGGTGCGAGCGCCTTATCTGACCTACGGTTCGCTATCTCTCGTAGGCCGGATAAGACGCGAATAGCGTCGCATCAGGCACACTGCCAATGTCGGATGCGTCGCGAGCGCCTTATCCGAGCTACGGTTCGCTATCTCTGGTAGGCCGGATAAGACGCGAATAGCGTCGCATCAGGCACACTGCCAATTTCGGATGCGGTGCGAGCGACCAATCCGACTTACGGCATTTCTGGCGGCGTTATGCCAAAGTGATTCCACGCCCGCGTCGTCGCCATACGCCCACGCGGTGTACGCTGCAAAAAGCCTTGCTGAATCAAATAAGGTTCCAGCACATCCTCAATGGTTTCACGTTCTTCGCCAATGGCTGCCGCAAGGTTATCCAGACCTACCGGCCCACCAAAGAACTTATCGATTACCGCCAGCAATAACTTGCGGTCCATATAATCGAAACCTTCAGCATCGACATTCAACATATCCAACGCCTGAGCAGCGATATCTGCCGAGATGGTGCCATCGTGCTTCACTTCGGCGAAATCACGCACTCGACGCAGCAGACGGTTGGCAATGCGCGGCGTACCGCGAGCGCGACGAGCAACTTCCAGCGCCCCGTCATCACTCATCTCAAGCCCCATAAAGCGTGCGCTGCGACTGACGATATATTGCAGATCCGGCACCTGATAAAACTCCAGACGTTGCACAATCCCAAAACGGTCGCGCAACGGTGATGTCAGCGAACCTGCGCGCGTGGTTGCACCAATCAGGGTAAACGGCGGCAAATCAATTTTAATGGAGCGTGCCGCCGGACCTTCACCAATCATGATATCCAGTTGGTAGTCTTCCATTGCCGGGTACAGCACTTCTTCAACAACTGGCGATAGACGGTGGATCTCATCAATAAACAGCACGTCATGCGGTTCAAGGTTAGTGAGCATCGCTGCCAGATCGCCCGCCTTTTCCAGCACCGGACCAGAAGTCGTGCGTAATTTAACGCCCATTTCATTGGCGACAATGTTGGCAAGCGTAGTTTTACCCAACCCCGGAGGACCAAAAATCAACAAATGATCGAGGGCATCGCCGCGCAGTTTCGCTGCTTTGATGAAAATCTCCATCTGTGAACGAACCTGCGGCTGACCAACATACTCTTCCAGTAATTTAGGGCGAATGGCGCGATCTGCTACATCTTCCGGCAAAGTGGTACCGGCAGAAATCAGACGGTCTGCTTCAATCATCCTTTACCTCATAACGCGGCGCGTAGGGCTTCGCGAATTAATGTTTCACTGCTGGCGTCAGGGCGAGCGATTTTGCTCACCATGCGGCTGGCTTCTTGTGGTTTATAGCCCAGCGCCACCAGCGCAGCAACCGCTTCCTGTTCAGCATCGTTGGTTGCCGGGCTGGCAGGCGACGTGAGCACCAGATCGGCGGCTGGCGTAAAGAGATCGCCATGCAGACCTTTAAATCGGTCTTTCATTTCAACAATCAAGCGTTCGGCGGTTTTTTTGCCAATACCCGGCAGTTTCACCAGCGCCCCCACTTCTTCACGCTCAACGGCATTAACGAACTGCTGCGCTGACATTCCGGAGAGGATCGCCAGCGCCAACTTCGGGCCGACGCCGTTGGTTTTGATCAACTCTTTGAACAACGTGCGCTCTTGTTTATTGTTAAAACCGTACAGCAGCTGCGCGTCTTCACGCACCACAAAGTGGGTGAAAACGATCGCTTCCTGTCCCGCTTCAGGGAGTTCATAAAAACAGGTCATCGGCATATGCACTTCATAGCCTACGCCGCCCACTTCAATTAACACCAGCGGGGGTTGTTTTTCAATGATGATGCCTCTGAGTCTGCCTATCACATGACGCTCCTGCGTAATGAATCAAAGATAATGCTGTATGATAAAAAAATGCTGGATAGATATCCAGCGAAGGATGAAGAAAACTTGCGAGGTGTCTCGATGATCTGAAAAATGGCACAGTATAATTTATTCTACAGGTTATTTTGGAAGCAAATATTTTAATATTACATATTCAGTGAAAAAATGCGTAATAAAAATATACATTGCGCCTCCTGAAAAAATAAATTTTTTATGCTATTACGTATATTCGTATCTATTTCAATGGAATGACAACGTGAATATTAATTACCCTGCTGAATATGAAATTGGAGATATCGCCTTTACATGTATAGGTGCTGCCTTATTTGGTCAAATATCAGCTGCATCAAATTGTTGGAGTAATCACGTCGGGATCATTATCGGTCATAACGGTGAAGACTTCCTGGTTGCAGAAAGCCGGGTTCCCCTCTCAACCATCACTACGCTATCCCGTTTTATTAAACGCTCTGCTAATCAACGCTATGCTATAAAGCGATTAGACGCTGGGCTGACAGAACAACAAAAACAACGAATTGTTGAACAGGTTCCCTCCCGGCTACGCAAACTTTACCACACCGGTTTTAAATACGAATCTTCGCGCCAGTTCTGTTCAAAATTTGTCTTTGATATTTATAAAGAGGCGCTATGTATTCCGGTGGGTGAAATAGAGACGTTTGGAGAATTGTTAAATAGCAATCCGAATGCAAAACTCACTTTCTGGAAATTCTGGTTCCTGGGTTCTATTCCGTGGGAGCGTAAAACCGTTACGCCAGCCAGTTTGTGGCATCATCCGGGTTTGGTGTTGATTCATGCGGAGGGAGTGGAAACGCCTCAGCCGGAACTGACCGAGGCGGTATAACTTAACGCAGTCGCCCTCTCGCCAGGTTCAGCCGCGATTCGCTCATCTGCATCGCATTCTGACTAACGTGGCAGTGGGTGATGGCAATCGCCAACGCATCAGCGGCATCCGCCTGTGGATTAGCGGGCAGTTTCAGCAAGGTGCGGACCATATGCTGCACCTGGCTTTTTTCGGCGCTACCAATACCCACCACCGTTTGCTTCACCTGACGTGCAGCATATTCAAATACCGGCAACTCCTGATTCACCGCCGCCACAATCGCCACGCCGCGCGCCTGGCCCAGTTTCAGGGCTGAGTCAGCGTTCTTTGCCATAAAGACTTGTTCAATGGCGAAATAATCAGGCTGGAACTGGGTGATGATTTCCGTCACGCCCGCATAGATGAGTTTCAGACGAGACGGTAAATCATCCACTTTGGTGCGTATGCATCCGCTACCCAGGTAGGACAGTTGCCTACCTACCTGGCGGATGACGCCGTAGCCGGTCACGCGCGAACCCGGATCAATGCCGAGAATAATAGCCATCACGCGTCTCCGTTTTGCTGTTTAGCAGGCCTCATCAGAGAGTCGCTGCGACCTCATCAGAGATTTCACCGTTATGGTAAACTTCCTGCACGTCGTCGCAATCTTCCAGCATATCGATCAGACGCATCAGTTTCGGTGCGGTTTCTGCATCCATATCAGCTTTGGTAGACGGGATCATGGAAACTTCCGCGCTGTCTGCTTTCAGACCTGCCGCTTCCAGAGCGTCGCGCACTTTACCCATTTCTTCCCATGCAGTGTAGACATCAATCGCGCCGTCATCATAGGTCACAACGTCTTCAGCACCTGCTTCCAGTGCTGCTTCCATGATGGTGTCTTCATCGCCTTTCTCGAAGGAGATCACGCCTTTTTTGCTGAACAGATAAGCTACGGAACCATCAGTACCGAGGTTACCGCCACATTTGCTGAATGCATGACGCACTTCAGCAACGGTACGGTTGCGGTTGTCAGACAGACATTCAATCATGATTGCCGTGCCGCCAGGACCGTAACCTTCGTAGATGATGGTTTCCATGTTTGCATCATCATCACCGCCCACACCACGTGCAATTGCGCGGTTCAGTGTGTCGCGGGTCATGTTGTTAGACAGTGCTTTATCAATTGCTGCACGCAGACGCGGGTTAGCGTCCGGATCGCCACCGCCCAGCTTAGCCGCGGTTACCAGCTCACGAATGATTTTAGTGAAGATTTTACCGCGCTTAGCATCCTGCGCAGCTTTACGATGTCTGGTGTTGGCCCATTTACTATGACCTGCCATAAAAATATCTCCAGATAGCCCTGCCTGTTCAGGCAGCGTTAATTACAAACTGTTCAATCGCCTGCCGGTTGCTCCAGGACTTAGTGAGCGCCGCCGCAGCAGGCGCATCAAGCCACTTGTAAGCCAGATGTTCAGTGAAAACGATCTGCCGCTCGTGCGGAAGCGCAAGACAGAACCATGATTCCGTATTACGCGTCACGCCCGGCGCATAGCGATGACGTAAATGTGAAAAAATTTCAAACTCTACCGTGCGCTGACAGTCAATTAAGGTCAGTTGTTCAGCGACAACATCAATGGTGACCTCTTCCTTTACTTCGCGCATGGCAGCTTGCGGCGCGGTTTCACCCTCTTCCACGCTGCCGGTTACCGACTGCCAGAAATCGGGATCGTCACGCCGCTGCAACATCAGCACCCGTTTCGTATCTTGTGCGTAGATGACCACTAAGATCGAAACGGGACGCTTATACACTTTATCCTTCACGCTGCCTCTTCGTTGACTGCCTTCGCTCATCCCATTCACATAGTTATCTATGCTCATGGGAGTTCACTCAGTTGCCGCCTCGATGCAACGCGAATGATTTCGTGTATTTGAGTCATATCAGTTATTCTCAGCCTTCTTCACAACCTGAATGCTCAGCTCAGCCAGTGCAGTCGGGTTAGCAAAGCTCGGTGCTTCAGTCATCAGACACGCTGCCGCCGTGGTTTTCGGGAAGGCGATAACGTCACGGATATTGTCGGTGCCGGTCAGCAGCATGGTCAGACGGTCAAGACCGAATGCCAGACCTGCGTGCGGCGGAGTACCGTATTTCAGAGCGTCGAGCAGGAAGCCGAATTTCTCGCGCTGTTCCTCTTCGTTGATACCCAGAATACCAAACACCGTCTGCTGCATATCACCATTATGGATACGTACTGAACCACCGCCCACTTCGTAACCATTGATGACCATATCGTAAGCGTTCGCCACCGCATTTTCCGGTGCAGCTTTCAGTTCTGCAGCCGTCATATCTTTCGGTGAGGTGAACGGATGGTGCATTGCCGTCAGGCCGCCTTCACCGTCGTCTTCAAACATCGGGAAGTCGATAACCCACAGCGGTGCCCATTTGCTTTCGTCGGTCAGACCAAGGTCTTTACCCACTTTCAGGCGCAGTGCACCCATCGCGTCGGCAACAATTTTCTTGTTGTCGGCACCGAAGAAAATCATATCGCCATCTTGCGCGGCAGTACGATCCAGGATGTCTTCGATGATTTCTGCATTAAGGAACTTCGCTACCGGGCTGTTGATACCTTCCAGACCTTTCGCGCGTTCGTTAACTTTGATGTAAGCCAGACCTTTCGCGCCGTAGATTTTAACGAAGTTACCGTATTCGTCGATCTGCTTACGGGTCAGCGATGCGCCGCCCGGAACGCGCAGAGCCGCTACGCGACCTTTCGGATCGTTCGCCGGACCTGCAAATACAGCAAACTCAACAGATTTCAGCAGATCAGCAACGTCAGTCAGTTCCATCGGGTTACGCAGATCCGGTTTATCAGAACCATAACGGCGTTCTGCTTCCGCAAAGGTCATTACCGGGAAATCGCCCAGATCCACACCCTTCACTTCCAGCCACAGATGACGCACCAGCGCTTCCATCACTTCACGCACTTGCGGCGCGGTCATGAAAGAAGTTTCCACATCGATCTGAGTAAATTCAGGCTGACGGTCAGCACGCAGGTCTTCGTCACGGAAGCATTTAACGATCTGATAGTAACGGTCAAAACCGGACATCATCAGCAGCTGTTTGAACAACTGCGGGGATTGCGGCAGTGCGTAGAATTTACCTTTGTGCACACGAGAAGGCACCAGGTAGTCACGCGCGCCTTCCGGCGTGGCTTTGGTCAGCATCGGAGTTTCGATGTCGAGGAAGCCGTGGTCATCCATAAAACGGCGCACCAGGCTGGTGATTTTAGCGCGGGTTTTCAGGCGCTGAGCCATTTCCGGACGACGCAGGTCGAGGTAGCGGTATTTCAGACGCGCTTCTTCGGTGTTGACGTGGTTAGAGTCAAGCGGCAGAACATCTGCGCGGTTGATGATAGTCAGCGAGGACGCCAGCACTTCGATTTCGCCGGTCGCCATATCGCGGTTAATATTTTTTTCGTCACGCGCACGTACGGTGCCCGTGACCTGAATGCAGAACTCATTACGCAGTTCAGAGGCCAGCTTTAACGCGTCCGCACGATCCGGATCGAAAAATACCTGCACGATACCTTCGCGGTCGCGCATATCGATGAAGATCAGGCTACCAAGATCACGACGACGGTTGACCCAACCACACAGAGTCACCTGCTGCCCCACGTGGGACAAACGGAGCTGTCCACAATATTCTGTACGCATGAGATATCCCTTAACTTAGCTGCCGGCGGATGCCCCCTGCTGCGCAGGTGACCAAGTCGCAGCGTTAGCTGTATGTCACAACTGAATGAAAAAAGGCGGCTATTATACTGGAAATTCTGCCGCACCGTAAGAGCCTGGCCCGCGCTGGAACGCCTCGTTACCACTTTATATCGGGCCTGAAATCAGACTCTACGCCAGTTTGCTATAAAGGTGTTGCCCGAACTCATAAAAATTAACAAAATTTGTCGTTCCGCCATCGGCTAATCGCATTAAGGTGTGAGGCACGATTTTGTTTTTTCAGGAGTCATTATGCTTGAACTTAATGCTAAAACCACTGCGCTGGTGGTGATCGATTTACAAGAAGGCATCTTACCTTTTGCCGGTGGTCCACATACTGCCGATGAGGTAGTTAATCGCGCCGGGAAGCTGGCGGCGAAATTTCGCGCCAGCGGTCAGCCCGTGTTTCTGGTGCGCGTTGGCTGGTCTGCCGATTACGCTGAAGCATTAAAACAGCCGGTCGATGCGCCCTCACCGGCTAAAGTGTTGCCCGAAAATTGGTGGCAACATCCTGCTGCATTAGGTGCAACCGACAGCGATATCGAAATCATCAAACGTCAATGGGGTGCGTTTTACGGTACGGATCTGGAGTTGCAATTACGCCGCCGAGGTATCGATACAATAGTGTTATGTGGGATCTCGACCAATATCGGTGTTGAATCCACCGCCCGCAATGCCTGGGAACTTGGCTTTAATCTGGTGATTGCCGAAGACGCCTGTAGTGCCGCCAGCGCCGAGCAGCACAATAACAGTATCAACCATATCTACCCGCGCATCGCCCGTGTGCGTAGCGTGGAAGAGATCCTCAACGCGTTATGATTTACATCGGTCTACCGCAATGGTCGCATCCTAAATGGGTGCGGTTGGGGATCACCAGCCTTGAAGAGTATGCCCGCCACTTTAACTGCGTGGAGGGCAACACCACGCTTTACGCCCTGCCGAAACCCGAGGTTGTCCTGCGCTGGCGTGAGCAGACCACAGATGACTTCCGCTTCTGTTTTAAGTTTCCGGCGACCATTTCGCATCAGGCAGCATTACGGCATTGCGATGATTTAGTGACTGAATTTTTGACCCGCATGTCACCGTTGGCTCCGCGCATTGGGCAATACTGGCTGCAACTGCCTGCCACATTCGGCCCACGGGAGCTGCCTGCGCTTTGGCATTTTCTCGATTCTCTTCCTGGCGAATTTAATTATGGCGTGGAAGTCCGCCATCCACAGTTTTTCGCCAAAGGAGAAGAGGAACAAACGCTTAATCGCGGTTTACATCAGCGCGGCGTTAATCGGGTGATTTTAGACAGCCGCCCGGTTCATGCAGCACGTCCACACAGTGAAGCTATTCGCGACGCTCAACGAAAAAAACCTAAAGTTCCGGTACATGCTGTACTGACGGCGACAAATCCGCTGATCCGTTTTATCGGTAGTGATGATATGACGCAAAACCGTGAATTATTTCAGGTCTGGTTACAAAAATTAGCGCAGTGGCATCAGACCACTACGCCTTATCTTTTTTTACATACGCCAGATATTGCCCAGGCCCCGGAACTGGTACATACCCTGTGGGAAGACTTACGTAAAACGCTTCCAGAGATCGGAGCAGTTCCGGCTATTCCACAGCAATCTTCTCTTTTCTGAATTTGCCACCTATCATAGACAAGTGCCATCGGCCATTTTAAAGGGAGTTTGTATGGTAAGCGCGCTGTATGCCGTTTTAAGTGCGTTGTTATTAATGAAGTTCTCTTTTGATGTCGTTCGCCTGCGAATGCAGTACCGCGTTGCCTATGGTGACGGTGGTTTTAGCGAACTGCAAAGCGCTATTCGCATTCATGGTAACGCGGTGGAATATATTCCCATCGCGATTGTGCTGATGCTGTTTATGGAAATGAATGGCGCAGAAACCTGGATGGTGCATATTTGCGGCATCGTTTTGCTTGCTGGTCGTCTGATGCATTATTACGGTTTTCATCACCGTCTGTTTCGCTGGCGACGTTCCGGCATGAGCGCCACCTGGTGTGCGCTGTTGCTGATGGTGCTGGCGAATCTTTGGTATATGCCCTGGGAGTTGGTTTTCTCCCTGCGTTAGCGCACAATACGCCACTTTCTTTTTCCCGGATTTTTACGTTATGTCTCACCGCGACACGCTATTTTCTGCCCCTATCGCCAGACTGGGCGACTGGACCTTTGATGAACGGGTAGCTGAAGTCTTCCCGGATATGATCCAGCGTTCCGTTCCCGGCTATTCCAATATTATTTCCATGATTGGTATGTTAGCCGAGCGCTTCGTTCAACCTGGTACGCAGGTTTACGATCTGGGTTGTTCTCTGGGCGCGGCGACGCTCTCGGTGCGTCGCAACATTCATCATGATAATTGCAAAATTATTGCCATCGACAACTCCCCGGCGATGATTGAACGCTGCCGTCGTCATATTGACGCCTATAAAGCCCCTACGCCAGTAGACGTCATTGAAGGTGATATTCGCGATATCGCCATTGAAAACGCATCGATGGTGGTGCTGAATTTTACCCTGCAATTCCTGGAACCTTCCGAGCGCCAGGCGTTACTGGATAAAATTTATCAAGGGCTGAACCCCGGCGGCGCGCTGGTGCTTTCGGAAAAATTCAGTTTCGAAGATGCCAAAGTTGGTGAACTGTTGTTCAACATGCACCACGACTTTAAACGTGCCAACGGTTACAGCGAACTGGAGATCAGCCAGAAGCGCAGCATGCTGGAAAACGTGATGCTGACCGATTCCGTGGAAACCCATAAAGCACGCCTGCATAACGCCGGTTTTGAGCATAGTGAGCTGTGGTTCCAGTGCTTTAACTTTGGTTCACTGGTGGCATTAAAAGCAGAGGACGCTGCATGATCGACTTTGGTAACTTTTATTCTCTGATTGCCAAAAATCATCTTTCACACTGGCTCGAAACGCTGCCCGCGCAGATTGCTAACTGGCAGCGCGAGCAGCAGCACGGGTTGTTTAAGCAGTGGTCAAATGCGGTGGAGTTTCTACCTGAAATTAAACCGTATCGTCTTGATTTATTGCATAGCGTTACGGCAGAAAGCGAAGAGCCACTGAGCGCAGGGCAAATTAAACGCATTGAAACGCTGATGCGCAACCTGATGCCGTGGCGCAAAGGGCCGTTCTCACTGTATGGCGTCAACATCGATACCGAATGGCGTTCCGACTGGAAATGGGATCGTGTTCTGCCCCATCTTTCTGATTTAACCGGACGCACCATTCTGGATGTCGGCTGCGGCAGCGGTTATCACATGTGGCGCATGATTGGCGCAGGCGCGCACCTCGCGGTGGGGATCGACCCTACGCAACTGTTTCTGTGCCAGTTTGAAGCGGTGCGTAAACTACTGGGTAATGATCAGCGCGCGCATTTGTTACCGTTAGGTATTGAACAACTTCCGGCACTGAAAGCCTTTGATACCGTCTTTTCGATGGGCGTGCTTTACCATCGCCGTTCACCGCTGGAGCATCTATGGCAGTTGAAAGATCAACTGGTCAATGAAGGTGAACTGGTGCTGGAAACGCTGGTTATTGATGGTGATGAGAACACGGTGCTGGTACCAGGCGATCGTTACGCGCAAATGCGTAATGTCTATTTCATCCCTTCCGCGCTGGCGCTGAAAAACTGGCTGAAGAAGTGTGGTTTTGTAGATATCCGCATTGCGGATGTGAGCGTTACCACCACAGAAGAGCAGCGACGCACCGAATGGATGGTTACCGAATCGCTGGCCGATTTCCTCGACCCACATGATCCGGGTAAAACGGTGGAAGGTTATCCGGCACCTAAACGCGCGGTGCTGATTGCGCGCAAGCCGTAAAGGTCTGGTATTACTGCCGGATGCGGCGTGAACGCCTTATCCGGCCTACAAAACCTTGCTAATTCAATATATTGCAGGGACTATGTAGGCCTGATAAGCATAGCGCATCAGGCAGCTTTACGTTTGCATAACCTCAGCGCCCGTTTCCGGGCGCTATTCACGTCTTACGCCTGAACAGCTGGCTGATCAAACGCCGTTAACTTCGGTGCATTGCCCGTATATTTTTCGATATACACCAACGCTGAGTTACCGGCACAGGCATTTGCCAGCTGCGAGCTGGGGATATCCGCCGTTAACACGTTCGCACTGCCGTTTTTACACAAGCCATTTTCCAGATCTGGCCATGCACCTTCATGCACGCATACCACGCCTTTTTTGATCCCGTCAGTCACCACCGCGCCTGTCAAAATCTGACCACGTTTGTTCCAGACACGCACCAGATCGCCATTCGCAATACCAAAGCGTGCAGCATCTTCGGTGTGAATAGTGATTGGTTCACGATCGGCGATCGCATATTTTTTACGCAGTTCCGCATAGTTAAGCTGACTGTGTAAACGGTGTGCCGGATGTGCGGTCAGAAGCTGTAACTGCTTCTCGTCGGCGGTACCTTTCCATTCATCAGGAGCCAGCCAGGTTGGGTGTGCCGGGCAATCCTTATAGCCAAATTTTTCCAACGTTTTTGAATAGATTTCAATTTTGCCGCTTGGCGTACCCAGCGCATTTTTCACCGGATCGGCGCGGAAATCACCATAACGAACGTACTGTTCGTTCTTCTCGCTGCGGCGCATTTCGATCAGTTTATTTTGCTGCCAGAAGGCATTAAACATTGGCATAGTGACGCGTTGCGCACGGGCACCTTTCTGAGCGGCATCATAGAAAAATTTCAGCCACGCCATTTCATCTTTACCTTCGGTATAGATCTCTTTTCCGCCAGGTTTGAGTAATTCCGCAAGATCGGCAAACACGTCAAAATCGTTACGCGCTTCAAATTGCGGAGCAACAGCCTGCTTCATCGGCACAATATGCTGGTTGCTGTAATCACCGGTCATCGTCAAGTCATTGCGCTCAAACGATGTGGTGATCGGTAATACGATATCTGCGTGTTTGGCTGCTGCGGTCCAGTAGCATTCAGAAACGACGATCATCTCCGGTTTCTGCCATGCTTTAATCAGACGATTAGTATCCTGGTGATGGGTAAAGTTACCGCCACCCGCCCACCAGATCATTTTGATATTCGGATACGTTTGTTCTTTACCGTTATGCTGATATTTGCCGCCAGGATTTTCCAGCGCATCGACGATACGGGCAACAGGAATCGCCGTCATTCCGCCATCATCAGCGGCCTCGCTGGCATGTCCGGCAATCGCCGCAGACATTTCCGGCAGCACGCCGCCAACACGCGTCGGGTTGCCACCGTTGGAGTAATGATAAGAGAAACCAAAACCGCCGCCCGGTGTACCAATCTGCCCTAACATCGCCGCCAGCGTCACCAGCATCCAGTGTTTCTGTTCACCATATTGCTGGCGCTGAATTCCCCAGCCTGCCATCAGCATTGTGCGATTCGCCGCCATCAGTTCAGCGAGTTTGACTATCTGCGCTTCCGGTACGCCAGTAATTTCCGCCGCCCAGACCGCGCTCTTCGGCGTATTATCGCTCTTACCTGTCAGATACTCTTCAAACTGCGGATACCCGGTAGTGTATTTTTCAAGGAACACTTTATCGTGTTTGCCTTGTGTCATCAGGGTATGCGCAATCCCTAACATCAGTGCCACGTCGGTGCCCATATTCGGCGCGATCCAGGTGGCATTATCGTCAAAGAATTCGATGGTTTCGGAGCGGATAGGATCAATGGCAATCACTGGTTTGCCAGATTTTTTCAGCTGATGGAAGTATTCCAGCCCTTGCTCATCGGTACTGCTCCAGGCAATTTTTAAGGTATTCAGCGGGTTCATTCCCCACAGCACCACAACCTGGCTGTTTTCCAGAATCAGCGGCCAGGAGGTCTGCTGTTCATACACCTCTACAGAACCGACCACATGCGGCATGATCACCTGTGCTGCCCCGGTTGAATAATCGCCGCTATGCCCGGAATAACCGCCCGCCAGGTTCATATAACGTTGCAGTAAGGTTTGCGCTTTATGCAACACGCCAGAAGAGCGCCAGCCGTAAGATCCGGCAAAAATGGCCGATGGTCCGTTAGCTTTACGAATACGATCATGTTGCTCATGAATCAGTTTTAATGCCTGTTCCCAGCTCACCTGTACATAGGTATCTTCGCCACGACCTTTCGCCGGTTGCAGTGGATTATCGAGATAGCTTTTTCTCACCATCGGATGCTGAATACGCGCCGTGGTGTGTACCTGATCCGCCGCCGTAGACTGTAAGGAATTCGGTATGGTTTTCGCCAGCGCGCCTGTTGAAGAAACAATCTTGCCGTCCTTCACTTCTACGTTCATCGCTCCCCAACGTCCCGCGGTGAGGATTTTACCGCCCTTCTCTTCTGCCCATGCGGGGAGCGGTGCTGCCGATGTCACCACCAGCGCTCCAGCGGCAATACCGCTGTGTTTAATAAATTCACGTCTTGTTAATGTCATAACTTCCTCCCTGATCAACGAGGATCACTGTTTCTCGGTAATATCTTTGGCGTTGTACTGGAAATACCGCGTTAAAATGTCCAGTTCGTTTTCGCTCATGCTGGTTCGTGCCCCCATTCCTTTGGCAATGGACGGCCACGCATTGACGGTGTAATGGTCGGCGGCAATAGGGGCATGACAACCAGCGCAATAGGTATCGTCAAGTTTTTCAGCGTATTGCCATAGCGGTTTACGGTCCGCTAATGCGGGATCGGTAAGCGCACCCTGTAAAGACGCCTGACGCCATTGATTGCCGTATTCGTCAGCCTGCCATTCCCCGTTTACAGTGAGCGCCTTGATACCTTCTTCACTTAATGTGGCTAGCGCCAGCCGTTGACCTGCCGCCAGGTAGAGCGTGTTTTCACTGCCCTGCATTTGATAACCCTGCAACAGAACGATCGGCTGTTTGCCACTGGCATCAACGACGGTGAGATCGGTTCCAGGATTCACGGTAGCCAGCTCGCCTATGTGAGAAGTTTTGAAAGGATAAATATGTGCGCCATTAGTAACTGAAGTAGCGGCCTGACTTTCCAGCTCATGCGCCGCGTTGTCATCCATTTTTATTTCTGGCGGAAAATGGGCAATGCCTTTATGACAATCGATACAGGTTTCGCTGTCCTTTTGTGCTTTGTTATGCATTTTCTGCGCAGATTCACTTTGCGAGGCAATATCCATGGCATCAAAAGAATGGCAACTACGGCACGTTGCAGAGTCAGTGGCTTTTAATTCTTTCCATACTGTTTCGGCCATTTCCTGGCGATGAGCTTCGAACTTATCGTCACTGTCTATTTTGCCGCTAACAAATTCATGATAAATATCTTTAGATGCCTTTAATTTAGCAAATAAATAATCCATCCCTGACTTTGGAATATGGCAATCGGCACATTCCGCACGTATCCCTTTCTGGTTCGAAAAGTGGACAGTTCCCTGATATTCCTCAAAAGGTTTACTCATCGAGTGGCAGGAAAGGCAAAATGCTGTATCCGACGTTTTATGTAAGGCTTTTTGCGCCAGCAATAACCCGCCGCCACCAACCACAACCGCTATCAGCAAAAACAATAACCCAATGCGTTTTTTCCCTCGCATAGATTCCTCTAATTAAATTACTGGACACCGAAATCATTGTATAATTAAATATACAACGAATTAACCGCTTGCATAATTAGGCACAACACTGCCTGAAACAATCGATAAAGAATATGATTTATTACAATGTAATCATTAATTGCTAAGGAATAACCCAGTTGCTATTTAGAATATATATTTATCAGTTTTAGTAATTTAAATCCCATAATTAATGTGAATATATACAATATTTTTAGCACAACGCTATGCGCACTGTCACCCGCTCAACAGATCACGGTTATCGTTCGTTTTTTATACTGTTCAGGGATAAAAAAAGGCCCCTGTTGAAATTGCAGGGGCCTGGTACGAGCAAGCATCATATTGGGCGACATGATGCAACGGTAAAAATCATTTGGCCTGATGGCGTTCAATGATTCCTTTCATTTCAGCAACCGCCGCCCCGTCTACGATATAACGCGAATACTCGTCCGCGTGTTCATCTGATGACATGGACAATCCTTGATTACGATAACGCATCGGTGAGGCTTGCCACGCTCCCGCGGAGCTATGGACTTCCAGCACTCCGGCATCGAGGAAGTGGTGCAGGTTTTCTGCACGGACTCCTGCTCCGGCCATAATGATTGGAGCATCACGATGGGCAATAAGTTCCATAATTTTTGATAAACCTTGCAGTGCGTCTGATTTTTGCCCTGATGTCAGTACCCGGGCAATGCCCAATTCCGCAAGATTATTGAGTGTATATAAAGGGTTAGCGCACATATCGAAGGCGCGATGAAAAGTCACTGCCAGCGGACCGGCAGCAGCCATTATTTTTTCCATTCGTGGCATATCGACATTCCCGTCAACATCGAGAACGCCCGTCACCAGTCCAGGAAAACCTAATTCGCGGACCGTGCGCACATCCTCAAGAATGGCGGCAAACTCACCGTCGCTGTAGCAAAAATCACCACCGCGTGGGCGAATTATCGGATGCACAGGGATCGTCACCCGCTGGCGCACGGATTTCAGTACACCCAACGACGGCGTTAAGCCCCCCTCTTTTGGGGCTGCGCATAATTCAACTCTGTCTGCGCCGTTTTGCTGCGCCGTTAGTGCACATTCCATGCTGTAACAGCAAATTTCCAGTAATGCCATTTTTACTCCTTAATTACGCCGACTGCTCGCTGGCAACGATCTCTTCAATGGACCACGGATGAAACTTAATAGTTGTTTTGCCATCGGTGACCGCCAGCGTCGGATTCGGTAATCGCTCATGCTCACCTTTTGGCGAACTGGTTTTCACTGAGATCCCCGGTAGGCTGAGTCCTTCATCAGAAAGCAATGCCAGCGCACGGGCATTCAGCGTTTCTGGATCACCCGGCAGAACGATTTCAATATGTTCCCAACCTTCGTGTGGGTAACGTTTTTCCCCGGGCCACGGTAGCTCCACAATAGAAAACTGCCAGTGCGCAACCTGTACCGGTTCATGCAATTTAAACAGACAAATCGGTCTGCCATTGATCATATTTTCTGACAAAAGCTCGCCACACTGTTCAAACCCGCGACGCCAGCGTTCAGCAGTGGCGTTTTGATGGCAACGCAAAGAAATGTGATCGGCAGTCAGCGGAGTGATATTCAACCCCAGACGGCGGGAAAGTTCATCTAATGCGTGGATAAATCGCGGTAAATCCGATGCAATATCCTGCAGCTCGTCGATAGATTGCCAGTTCGCCATAATCACTCTTCGTCTTTCAGTAAAAGCGTTAATTTACCCTGTTGCCCTGTGCCAACCAACCGCTGATTTCACGCCGCTTCTGATGCAATAGTGAAAACGGCAATACGCCACGCGCACGTTGCTGACGAAAACAGCCATTTGCAGTATACTCCCGCCCTAATTTCTTTAACTGGTGCGGGCAATTTTTGCTCGCTTCATCAATGTAAGGTATTCCGGTGAATATTCAGGCTCTTCTCTCAGAAAAAGTCCGTCAGGCCATGATTGCGGCAGGCGCGCCTGCGGATTGCGAACCGCAGGTTCGTCAGTCAGCAAAAGTTCAGTTCGGCGACTATCAGGCTAACGGCATGATGGCAGTTGCTAAAAAACTGGGTATGGCACCGCGACAATTAGCAGAGCAGGTGCTGACTCATCTGGATCTTAACGGTATCGCCAGCAAAGTTGAGATCGCCGGTCCAGGCTTTATCAACATTTTCCTTGATCCGGCATTCCTGGCTGAACATGTTCAGCAGGCGCTGGCGTCCGATCGTCTCGGTGTTGCTACGCCAGAAAAACAGACCATTGTGGTTGACTACTCTGCGCCAAACGTGGCGAAAGAGATGCATGTCGGTCACCTGCGCTCTACCATTATTGGTGACGCAGCAGTGCGTACTCTGGAGTTCCTCGGTCACAAAGTGATTCGCGCAAACCACGTCGGCGACTGGGGCACTCAGTTCGGTATGCTGATTGCATGGCTGGAAAAGCAGCAGCAGGAAAACGCCGGTGAAATGGAGCTGGCTGACCTTGAAGGTTTCTACCGCGATGCGAAAAAGCATTACGATGAAGATGAAGAGTTCGCCGAGCGCGCACGTAACTACGTGGTAAAACTGCAAAGCGGTGACGAATATTTCCGCGAGATGTGGCGCAAACTGGTCGACATCACCATGACGCAGAACCAGATCACCTACGATCGTCTCAACGTGACGCTGACCCGTGATGACGTGATGGGCGAAAGCCTCTACAACCCGATGCTGCCAGGAATTGTGGCGGATCTCAAAGCCAAAGGTCTGGCAGTAGAAAGCGAAGGGGCGACCGTCGTATTCCTTGATGAGTTTAAAAACAAGGAAGGCGAACCGATGGGCGTGATCATTCAGAAGAAAGATGGCGGCTATCTCTACACCACCACTGATATCGCCTGTGCGAAATATCGTTATGAAACACTGCATGCCGATCGCGTGCTGTATTACATCGACTCCCGTCAGCATCAACACCTGATGCAGGCATGGGCGATCGTCCGTAAAGCAGGCTATGTACCGGAATCCGTACCGCTGGAACACCACATGTTCGGCATGATGCTGGGTAAAGACGGCAAACCGTTCAAAACCCGCGCGGGTGGTACAGTGAAACTGGCCGATCTGCTGGATGAAGCCCTGGAACGTGCACGCCGTCTGGTGGCAGAAAAGAACCCGGATATGCCAGCCGACGAGCTGGAAAAACTGGCTAACGCGGTTGGTATTGGTGCGGTGAAATATGCGGATCTCTCCAAAAACCGCACCACGGACTACATCTTCGACTGGGACAACATGCTGGCGTTTGAGGGTAATACCGCGCCATACATGCAGTATGCATACACGCGTGTATTGTCCGTGTTCCGTAAAGCAGAAATTGACGAAGAGCAACTGGCTGCAGCTCCGGTTATCATCCGTGAAGATCGTGAAGCGCAACTGGCAGCTCGCCTGCTGCAGTTTGAAGAAACCCTCACCGTGGTTGCCCGTGAAGGCACGCCGCATGTAATGTGTGCTTACCTGTACGATCTGGCCGGTCTGTTCTCTGGCTTCTACGAGCACTGCCCGATCCTCAGCGCAGAAAACGAAGAAGTGCGTAACAGCCGTCTAAAACTGGCACAACTGACGGCGAAGACGCTGAAGCTGGGTCTGGATACGCTGGGTATTGAGACTGTAGAGCGTATGTAATCGATTTTTCGTGAGAGTGAAGCCTGATCAGGGTTAGCCGATCAGGCTTTTTTATTGCCATCTAAATGTATTCTGAAAATGGACATGCCATTGTTTTCTCACTGTTGGATAAGAGGCCAGAAGCGTAATATCCGGCCCCAGGGAAACGATAACGGTTGAATTTAAGGAATACCGCAGTGTTTAAATTTCTTGTATTAACATTAGGCATTATCTCTTGCCAGGCTTACGCAGAAGATACGGTTATAGTAAACGACCATGACATTTCAGCCATCAAAGATTGTTGGCAAAAAAATTCAGATGATGATACTGACGTTAACGTGATCAAATCATGCCTGCGACAAGAATACAATCTCGTCGATGCGCAATTAAATAAAGCCTATGGTGAAGCTTATCGTTATATAGAACAAGTGCCACGCACAGGTGTAAAAAAACCTGATACCGAACAACTTAACTTGCTTAAAAAATCACAGCGAGCCTGGCTGGATTTTAGGGACAAAGAATGTGAATTAATCCTTTCAAATGAGGACGTTCAGGATTTAAGTGACCCTTATTCTGAATCAGAATGGCTCTCATGTATGATCATACAGACCAATACGCGAACTCGCCAGTTGCAGCTATACCGTAACTCTGAAGATTTTTATCCAAGCCCTTTGACAAGAGGATAATTCACATCTTTTTGGCATGTTTTGTTGCAAGCTATTCCTGATAAATAATTGCAACAAGACATCGAGCCTTTTTCACTGAGTTATTAAACATACTCGCGAGCGCGTAATTTTTTTGTCCTTCAGCGATAATTCACAATCACTTCATTACGTTGTACCTTTAGCGGTGGAATTAACCGCCCACCGCCTGGCACTTCCCAGATAAATCGCAACGGTTCTGCTGCCGCTATACCGGAAAAGGCCACGGTGGTTCCGCTCTGCCCCTCTAATTCGACACAACGAGATTGCGAACACAAGCGAACCCGCAGTCCTGAAGGTGTCGGGCCGATAAGCTGATAACGCCACGCTACCAGCGTCATCAATCCTGAAGCAGGTTGTCGCGTAGAAAGAGGCGCAGACGACATCGACTCACCGCGATGATTTAGCGTAATTCCTACACTACTTGCCTGCCACATCCCCTCCCCGGCGGCTTGCACCAGCAGCGGAAACAATAATATTGCTAATAAGGTTCTCATTATTTGCCGCCAATTGTCGCCGTCATGCGGATATGTCGGTTATCAGACAGTTCCAGATTCGA
Organism: Escherichia sp. XD33; assembly: GCF_019375075.1. Lineage (NCBI taxonomy): Bacteria > Pseudomonadati > Pseudomonadota > Gammaproteobacteria > Enterobacterales > Enterobacteriaceae > Escherichia > Escherichia sp. XD33. The sequence continues at coordinate 24,852 of NZ_JAENDM010000013.1, read as the reverse complement.
CAGGACCACTAACTGCGGCAAGCTGCGGCGCAGGAAGCGAGACAATAATGGTCGCAGCGCGTGGTTCACCAACAATACTGGCGGCGCACCCAGCATCTCCTGACGGGATAGCGCTTCCTGAGTTTGCGCCAGTAAACGATCCGCCAGCCCTGGCTCCAGTCCTCCCCCGCCCTGCAGCGCCTGTAGTAACAAACGTTCCAGCGGTGTATCGAGGCCAATAACATGGACTTCATCTTTGCCAGGAAACCACTGCTGGGTAATCGCCCGTCCCAACGCCACGCGCACGACGGCGGTTAATTCATGTGGATCGCTTTGGATGGGCGCATGTTCCGCCAGCGTTTCGAGAATGGTGCGCATATCGCGAATCGGTACTTTTTCATCGAGGAGATTTTGCAGCACTTTATGCAGTGTGGTGAGCGTGACGACGCCAGGAACGAGATCTTCCGTCAGCTTTGGCATCTCCTGGGCGACGCGATCCAACAGCTGTTGCGCCTCCTGACGACCAAACAGCTCTGCGGCATGCTGGCTAATGAGGTGGTTAAGATGCGTTGCTACCACCGTGCTGGCCTCAACCACTGTGTACCCCTGAATCTGCGCCTGTTCTTTTAGCGCACTTTCAATCCAGATAGCATTCAGGCCAAATGCCGGATCGACGGTCGCCTCACCAGGTAACGTCCCGGCAGCGGTTCCAGGGTTAATCGCCAGCCAGCGCCCCGGATAAGCATCACCACTGCCAATCTCCACGCCTTTCATCAAAATGCGATAGCGGGCAGGTTGCAGATCCATATTGTCGCGAATGTGCACCACTGGCGGCAGAAATCCCATCTCCTGGGCAAATTTCTTGCGGATACTGCGTATACGGCCCAACAACTCACCATCCTGCTGGAAATCGACCATCGGGATCAGTCGATAACCCACTTCCATTCCCAGAGAATCTTCCAGTTGTACATCGTTCCACGTCGCTTCGACAACGGTATTATTCTCTGCCATTTTTACCGGTTTGGGTTCGGCAGGCGCTTTTTGTTCGCGTCCGCGTATCCACCAGGCCAGCCCGAGCAATCCGGCAGTGAACAGCAAAAATACCAGGTTCGGCATTCCAGGCACCAGGCCGAGTAAACCGAGCACGGCGGCGCTTAACAACATAACGCTTGGGTTACTGAAAAGCTGATTCACCATCTGCTCGCCAACATCCTGATCGGTGCTAACACGCGTAACGATGACCCCCGCGGCGGTAGAAATCACCAGCGCCGGAATTTGTGCCACCAGACCGTCGCCAATGGTCAATAGCGTATAACTTTCCGCCGCGTGTCCCATGCTCATGCCATGTTGCAGCACGCCGACCAGCAACCCGCCGACAATGTTAATGACCATGATGAGGATCCCGGCGATGGCATCGCCGCGAACAAACTTACTTGCCCCGTCCATTGAGCCGTAAAAATCGGCTTCCTGAGTCACTTCGGAGCGGCGTTTTTTCGCCTCATCTTCACCAATCAATCCGGCGTTAAGGTCGGCGTCAATCGCCATCTGCTTACCCGGCATACCATCGAGAACAAAGCGCGCACCCACTTCTGCGATACGCCCGGCACCTTTGGTAATGACCATAAAGTTGATGATCACGAGAATGACAAACACCACGATACCGATAGCGAAATTGCCACCAACGAGGAAGTGACCGAACGCTTCGACCACCTTCCCTGCCGCCGCCGCGCCGGTATGCCCTTCCATTAAAATGATACGGGTTGAAGCCACGTTAAGTGCCAGACGCAACAGCGTGGTAAACAACAGAATGGTCGGAAACGCAGCAAACTCAAGCGTGCGCTGGGTAAACATCGCCACCAGCAACACCATGATCGACAAGGCAATATTGAAGGTAAACAACAGGTCGAGTATGAATGCGGGCAGTGGCAGCACCATCATCGACAAGATCAACAGGATCAAAATCGGTCCGGCAAGGATCTGCCATTGTGTCGATTTCAGGTTTGCGGGCAGGCGCAGCATCGCGGCCAGATTACTCATGGGTCGGTTTCTCGTTAATAAAATCCAGGGCTTCCGGCACCGGAAGATGAGTAGGTTGTACAGGGCGCTGTCCACCAGCCAGACGCCAGCGTTTCAGTTGCCAGACCCAGGCCAGCACTTCCGCCACCGCGGCGTACAGTTGACCCGGGATTTGTTGACCAATCTCCGCATGTCGATACAGCGCTCGCGCCAGCGGCGGCGCTTCAAGCGTCGGGACGTTATTTTCAGCGCCAATTTCACGAATGCGCAGCGCGACCAGCCCTGCACCTTTAGCGACCACTTTCGGTGCGCTCATTTTGTTTTCGTCATACTGCAACGCTACCGAATAGTGGGTCGGGTTATTGACAATGACATCCGCTTTCGGCACATCGGCCATCATCCGACGCCGTGCAGCAGCTCGCTGCATCTGACGGATCCGCCCTTTAACATGAGGGTCACCTTCGCTTTGTTTGAACTCATCACGAATATCCTGCCGTGACATACGCAGCTTTTTCAGGTGGCTGAATATTTGGAAAAAGACGTCAAATCCCACCATTGGAATGACACCAAGCACCACCAGCAGTGCGCATAGCCCTACCAAATCCATCGCATTACCCATGGCGGTAATCGGAGACTCGGCCATCAAGCGCATCATCTGCGGCCAGTGATGCCAGAGAAAAAACCCCGTCACGCTGCCAACCAGGATGGTTTTCAAAATTGCTTTAAGCAACTCCGCGCCAGTCTGAGCCGAGAACATCCGTTTAATGTCCGGTAGCGGGTTGAGTTTGGAAAACTTCGGCTGCAAGGATTTGCCGCTAAATACCAGCCCTCCCAGCATGACCGGAGAAATGAGCGCCACCAGCACCACGCCGCTAATCAGCGGCAGCAGCGCCAGCATGGCTTCTCTGATCAGCAGAATAATCTGCCCGAGGATCAGATTCGGGTCATTGATAATACTGTGATCAAAATGCAGCCCAGCGGAGAGCATGCCCGACAATCGACGGGCCAGCGACACACCGCCAAACCAGATAACACTAACGCCCACCAGCAAAATCAGCAGTGAGGTCAGTTCACGGGAACGCGGGATTTGCCCCTCTTCCCGCGCTTTTTCTAGTCGGTGAGGTGTGGGGGCTTCTGTTTTGTCGTCGCTCTCGTCAGACACGTCGCCAATCCTGGAAAGAGTATTAAGCGTGAATGATGCCAGAGCGCAAAGCGTTCAATGGTTTGAGTAAGGGGCAAAACAGGCGGGATTTAGGGCTTTTGCTGCCACACATCAAGCATAGTGTGCGTTTGTCGGATGCGGCGTCATCGCCTTATCAGACCGCCTGATATGACGTGGTCACGCCACATCAGGCAATACAAATCAAAATCCAAGACTATCCAACAAATCGTCCACCTGATCCTGACTGGCTACCACACCGGCTTTGCTGGTATCGACCTGAGGTCCATTAAGCAAACTCTGGTTTTCACGTTTTGGACGCGACTCCTGTTCCGGGATGTTTTCCAACAGCACCATCAGCAACTGGCGTTCGATCTCCTGAATGACATCCATCATCCGCTTAATGACCTGCCCGGTGAGATCCTGAAAATCCTGCGCCATCATGATTTCCAGCAGTTGCGCGTTAGTAAAGCTGGTATGCGCGGGTACATCTGCCAGAAATTGTCGTGTATCTGTTACCAGTTCACGGGCGTCGGCAAGGTCAATCGGATCGGCAAACCAGTCATCCCAACGTTGGGTTAACGCTTTTGCTGATTTCTCCATTTGATCCTGATGCGGTTGTGACGCCTCAACACTGTTCAGCGCCCGCTCCGCAGCCTGGGCGGTCATCTGCACAACATAGTACAAACGATCGCGCGCATCGGGGATGGCTTCCGCCGCTTCGGCAATGGCCTGATCCAGCCCCAGTTCCCGCAAACTGTCGCGCAGCATACGCGTCAGGCTGCCGATGCGCGCAATGATATCGCCAGCTGAATGCTCGTCAGCAGGTTTGATTGATGGTTGCATCATAGTCGCATCCTCACATGCCCAGTTTCTCAAAGATTTTGTTGAGTTTTTCCTCCAGCGTCGCGGCGGTAAATGGCTTCACCACATAGCCACTGGCCCCCGCTTGCGCCGCAGCAATGATGTTCTCTTTCTTCGCTTCTGCAGTCACCATTAACACTGGCAATGCCGACATCGCGCCATCCGCACGAATTGTTTTCAGCAATTCCAGGCCATCCATATTGGGCATGTTCCAGTCGGAGATAACAAATCCATAACCGCCTGCCTGCAACTTATTGAGAGCGTCGACGCCATCTTCCGCTTCCTCAACATTATTGAATCCCAGCTCTTTCAGCAGGTTACGCACTATGCGTCGCATGGTGGAAAAGTCATCCACAACCAAAAATTTAAGTTCTTTATCCGCCATTTCACACTCCTGATTTAAATACGTATCGCCTGTCCGGCACTAATTTTTGCCAACATTTGCTGGCTTACCTGGCTAAGATCGACCACTTCGCAGACACCACCCATATTGATGGCCTCGCGCGGCATGCCGAACACCACGCAACTTGCTTCGTTTTGCGCAAGGGTCCATGCCCCCGCCTGACGCATCGCCAACATTCCCGCCGCGCCGTCGTTGCCCATACCGGTCAGGATCACCCCAACCGCATTACGCCCCGCCTGTTTGGCGACAGAATGGAACAACACATCTACCGAAGGCCGATGACGGTTAACCGCCGGGCCATCGTGAATTTTGATTTGGTAATTTGCGCCACTACGCGCCAGCTCCATATGCCGATCGCCCGGCGCAATATAGGCATGCCCCGGCAAGACACGTTCTCCGTCTTCGGCTTCTTTAACCCCGATCTGGCAAAGCTTATTAAGTCTGTCGGCAAAAGAGCGGGTGAAACCGGGCGGCATATGCTGGGTAATTAACAGTGCCGGGCTGGAAAGCGGCAACGGTTGCAGTACGTGACGAATTGCCTCAGTTCCACCCGTTGAAGCACCAATCGCAATCAGTTTTTCAGAACTCAACAACGGCCCCGCCTTCAGCGTTGTCGGTGCCGACAATGGCTTATGTGCTGCAAGGCTCGCCTTTGCTGCCGTACGCACCTTTTCAGCAATCATTTCGTTATACGCCAGCATACCTTCGCGAATACCCAGTTGCGGTTTGGTGACAAAATCTATCGCCCCCAGCTCCAGCGCGCGCAGCGTGACTTCTGACCCTTTGCCGGTCAGGGAAGAAACCATCACAACGGGCATTGGACGCAAACGCATTAATTTTTCGAGGAAATCCAGTCCGTCCATCCGCGGCATTTCAACATCCAGCGTCAGCACATCGGGATTGAATTTCTTAATCAAGTCACGCGCGACCAGCGGATCAGGCGCGGTCGCCACCATTTCCATGTCGCTATGGCTGTTGATGATTTCTGTCATGATCTGGCGCATCAGTGCCGAATCATCGACAGATAACACCCTGATTTTGCTCATCGTTAATCCTTACTTAGCGCATACACCGTCTGACCACGCAGCGTGAAGCGGCGCTCAAGGTGGCTAAAGTTTTCAGAGTGACCCGCAAACAGCAATCCGTCGGGTTTAAGGAGCGGAACAAAGCGGCGCAAAATCTCCTGCTGGGTAGTTTGATCGAAGTAGATCATGACGTTACGACAGAAGATCGCATCAAACGGCCCCGGCACGGTGTACTGTTTCGCCAGTAGATTCAGCGGGGCAAAATCAACATAGTTCGCCAGCTCCTGACGCACGCGTACCAGCCCTTCATGCGGCCCCGTCCCTCGCATGAAATACCGTTGCAGTTGCTGCGGCGTCAGGTTTTTCAACTCTTCATGGCGATAGATACCGCTTCTGGCTTTTTCCAGCACTTCGGTGTCGATATCACTGGCAAACACTTTCCAGCGTCCGGGCGCGGTGCCCAATGTGTCAGCCAGCGTCATCGCAATGCTGTACGGCTCTTCGCCGGTCGAAGCCGCCGCGCTCCATACGCGATACTCGCCAGAACGGCGACGTGCGTGATCCGCGAGCAGAGGGAAATGATGTGCCTCACGGAAAAATGCCGTCAGATTCGTGGTCAGCGAATTGATAAACGCCTGCCACTCACCGCTGTGCTGATTAGATTCCAGCAAGTTCAGATAATGACCGAAATCCGTCAGTCCCAGCGAACGCAAACGACGAACCAGTCGGTTGTAAACCATGTCGCGTTTATGGTCAGCCAGAACGATCCCGGCTCGTTGATAGATCAATTGACTTATCCGCCGAAAATGCGCGTCGGAAAGCGCCAGGCGCTCGGTCATCTGTAACAATAAAGACGTTTGCCCACAGGGCAGAGATGAAGTCATAGCGCCTTCTCAATCACTTCAGGATACCACTGGCGCAATTTGTAACTGCACCGACTCATGTCGTGCTACTTCATGTTCTTCAAGGGTAAATACCGCCACACGCGACGAAAGATGGTCGGCCTGATTCGCCAGTTGTTCCGTTGCCACCGCCGCTTCTTCTACCAGCGAGGCGTTCTGCTGAGTCACCTGATCCATCTGGCTGACAGCCTGTGCAACCTGCTCAATCCCCCGCTGTTGTTCTTCCGACGCAGAGGCAATTTCTCCCATAATGTCGTTCACGCGGGTCACCGAACTGACAATATCGATCATGGTCGCGGCGGCGTTATTCACCAGTTTCGAACCCTGCTGGACACGATTGACTGACTCTTCGATCAGCCCTTTGATCTCTTTTGCTGCCTGCGCGCTACGGCTGGCAAGATTGCGCACTTCACCTGCCACTACCGCAAAACCACGCCCCTGCTCTCCGGCGCGAGCCGCTTCCACTGCCGCATTCAGGGCCAGAATATTGGTCTGGAAAGCAATTCCGTCGATAACGCTGATAATGTCGCCAATTTTTTGCGAGCTGGTGGCGATCTCCTGCATGGTGTGAGTCATGGTACTGACCTGAACACCGCCCGCCTGCGCCGTTGTCGCGGCATTTTTTGCCAGTTCCGACGCCTGTCGTGCGTTATCGGCGTTTTGCCCTACCGTGGCGGTTAATTGCTCCATACTGGCGGCCGTTTGTGCCAGCGATGCCGCCTGCTGTTCGGTACGACTTGAGAGATCGTTATTGCCTGCGACAATCTCCGCGATACCAATGTGCATCTCCTGGCTTCCCTTACGCACATCACTTACCGTCCCACGCAAAGCCTGCTGCATGGTCTTCAGACTGGCAAAAATGGCGGTGATCTCATTACGACCATATACCGCAATCGGACGCGCCAGATTACCCGCAGCAATGCTGTCAAAATGGCTACCGATAATGGCCAGTGGTTGAACAATCATCTTGCGCGTCCACCACAGCGCACTGCTGATGTAGATCGCCGCAACAATAATCATGCTGATAAACACCAGTGCCGAAATCTGATAGTTACGCTGGCTTTGCGCACTGGCGGCTTCCAGCACATGGTTGATCTCCAGCTGCCAGGCCTCAAAGTTAACGTCAAACGCATTCTGTGATCCCTGCACCGGCGCAGTGAGGAAATCCGAAAGTTGATTACTTTCAAGCCAGGTCGCCTGATGTTCGAGATCGTTGTGCCAGCGGGCAAAACTTTTCTCCGTCTCTTTTTGCAATCCCCTGACGTGCTCGTTGCCCGCAGTCATCGCCATAAAACTTTTAAACAGCGTGGTGGATTGCGTCAGACTGGCGCGCGCCGTCGTCATCAACGTTTTAATGTCATCCGCCGGATAGCTAAGTGCCGTCAGAGTGCCCGCTTTGTTCAGCGCGGTACTGGCCTGTAACATTACCGCCCGAGTTTGCGCTAATGCCGCACGTTGCTGATTGCTCTGCTCGACCTGATTCAGTCGTTGCAAATCGTCGCGAAATGCCCAAAAAGACATGCCGTTACTGCCAATCTGCAAGATCCCGCAGAGAATCAAAATTAAAAACAGCGTGGTCGAAATTCGAATACGATTAAACATCAACGCTCCCCATCAGGCGGCAATGACCGCGTTAGTAAATACTCGTCAAAATGTTTCCCAGTTTGGATCTTGTTCAGCAATTCGCAGTCGTGGCTGTGCCGGTGGTTGCTCACTGGCAGGACGGGATGGTGTTTGCGGTTTATTGGTGAGTGGGCTGGCTGCCAGACGGAACGCGGAAACCGCTTGCGTTAAACGACTCGCCTGTTCTTCCAGCGCAGCGGCGGCGGCAGCTGATTCCTGCACCAGCGATGCGTTCTGTTGCGTGACGCGATCCATTTCCGAAACCGCCAATGCGACTTGATCGATGCCACGGCTCTGTTCATCCGATGCCGATGCAATCTCGCCCATAATGTCAGTCACGCGAGTGACAGCATTGACGATATTGTTCATTGTTTCCCCGGCGCTTTCGACCAGCACCGAACCGGTATCAACGCGTGAGACGGAGTCTTCAATGAGGGCTTTGATCTCTTTTGCCGCCTGGGCGCTGCGACTGGCAAGATTACGCACTTCACCCGCCACCACGGCAAAACCACGGCCCTGTTCACCCGCACGCGCGGCTTCAACCGCGGCATTCAGCGCGAGGATATTAGTCTGGAAGGCAATACCGTCGATAACGCTGATAATGTCGGCAATTTTCTTCGAACTATCGGCGATCTCATGCATCGTTTTCACTACGCCATCCACCACTTTGCCGCCGTGCTGGGCGGTGTCGGAGGCACTTTGCGCCAGTTGCGAGGCCTGGCGGGCGTTATCGGCGTTTTGCTTCACTGTCGCGGTGAGCTGCTCCATGCTGGCGGCAGTTTCTTCCAGCGCGGATGCCTGCTGTTCAGTACGGGAGGAAAGATCGGTGTTGCCCGCCGCAATTTCACGGGTACCGGCATAGATGGCATCTGAACCTTCGCGGACATGAGTGACGGTGTCAGTCAAAGAGCGTTGCATATGTGAAACGCTCTGCGCCAGGTCGCCCATTTCACTGCGCCCGTCAATGGTCAGGGTATTCGCCAGGTTACCACCGGCGATTTCGCGAATGTGAGCAATAATTTTTGCCAGCGGAGTAAGCAACATACGGCGAATGCCGTACCACGCCACCAGCAGAATCAATACCACCACCAGCGCGATAACCGCCAGTTGCCACTGGGCAAATCGGTAATCATCTGCGTTGTCAGTGACGATATCGCGATACAGTTTTTCACTGCTGAGGGCGTACTGAGCAAACGCTTCGCCCATTGCATTTTGCATTCCCTGGGTTGGCTGAGCGAAATAAGCTCCAGTATTGCCATAATCTAGATAATCAATCAGTTCAGTTAACGCTGTGTAATAGTTTTTATATTTTTCATCAATATTACGACTGGTAGCGACCATTTCAGGTAACGGTGCCATGCTTTTGAATTTTTTATAATGCGTCGCTGCCTGCGCCAATGTTTTCCTGGCGCTATCGAGCAATTCAACTTTGGCGTTACTTTGTTGATTGGAGGAATCCATCATCATCCGTACCGCTGAACGACTCAGGTTAATGCGCGTTTGCAGCATTAAATCCCAGGTTGACGTCAGCTCGCCCTGCTGTTCCCGTAATTGATTGGAAACCACAAAGCTCTTCTGGCTATGGTGAAGGGAAGAAAAAAACAGACTGCCGGAAATAAGCTGTAACAGTGCGAATACCCCCAGCACCATTACCAACAGCGTGACTACGCGGATACGGTTAATCATAAGGCACCTTCCTGAAAACAAGTTGATCTCGTTATCGGCAAGGAGGGGGGAAACTTTATTGCTGATGCCACCCGCCGCGAAATTGAAATAAAAAACCCGATGCGCAGATCATCGGGTTCATTTCAATTGAGGAAATCGGGAGAATTACGCCACTTCTGACGCCGCGCTATCTAACAGCGCCATCTCTTCGCTGTTCAGCAGTTTTTCGATGTTCACCAGAATCAACATCCGGTCGCCCAGTGCGCCCAGTCCAGTGAGATATTCTGTTGAAAGCGTCACGGCAAATTCCGGTGCCGGACGAATTTGCTCCGCCGTCAATGAAAGCACGTCTGAGACGCCGTCAACCACGATGCCGACCACCCGCTGTCCGAGATTCAGCACGATAACTACCGTGTTGTCGTTATAGTCCACATCCACCTGGCTGAACTTAATTCGTAAGTCAACAATCGGCACAATAACGCCGCGCAGATTCGTGACGCCTTTGATAAACGCTGGCGTGTTCGCAATCCGTGTTACCTGATCGTAGCCACGGATCTCCTGCACTTTCAGGATATCAATACCGTACTCTTCATCACCAAGGGTAAATACCAGAAATTCCTGGCCTGACGGCTCGCTGGCCAGCTTTGTTACATTCGTCATACCGGTCATATTGTTACCTTTTTACTCATTCAGGCGGCGGTGTTCGCCATACGTTGTTCGCGGTTTATCGCCTGCAAGGCGGAGACATCAACAATCAGTGCCACGCTGCCGTCGCCAAGAATGGTCGCAGCAGAAATGCCGGGGACTTTGCGATAGTTACTTTCAAGGTTTTTAACCACAACCTGGTGTTGACCAATTAATTGATCCACCAGCAAGGCGTAGCGGCGACCGCCACTTTGTAAGATCACCACAATTCCCTGGGTGGCTTCGGTTTTCGCGCCCGCGACGTTGAACACTTTCCACAGTTCGACGATGGGCAGATATTCACCCCGCACTTCCAGCACCCGCTCGCCGCCGGCCAGTGGATGGAGATCGGCTTCACGGGGTTGCAGTGATTCCATAACAGCATTCAGCGGCAGAATGAAAACTTCATCCGCAACGCGTACGGACATGCCGTCGAGGATGGCCAGCGTCAGCGGCAGTAAAATGCGGATCGTAGTGCCAGTACCCTGCTTCGACTGGATTTCGACATGACCGCCCATCTCCTGGATATTACGTTTAACGACGTCCATGCCGACGCCGCGCCCGGAGACGTCGGTGACCTGCTCTGCCGTGGAGAAGCCAGGTGCAAATATCAGCATCGCGACTTCGTCGTCGCTCATGTTTTCGCTGACAGTCAAACCTTGCGAGGCCGCTTTTGCCAGAATTCGCTCACGGTTTAGCCCCGCCCCATCGTCGGTCACTTCAATGCAAATGTTGCCGCCCTGATGTTCGGCAGACAGAATTAAATTTCCGACGCTGTTTTTACCTGCGGCGAGCCGTTTTTCTGGCAGTTCAATACCGTGATCGAGGCTATTGCGTACCAGGTGGGTCAGCGGGTCGATAATGCGTTCTATCAGGCTTTTGTCGAGTTCAGTAGAACTGCCCACCAGCGTCAGTTCTACCTGCTTGCCGAGTTTTCCCGCCAGATCACGCACCAGCCGGGGATAGCGACTAAAAACATATTCCATCGGCATCATGCGAATCGACATCACTGATTCCTGCAAATCACGGGCGTTACGTTGTAACTGCCCCATGCTGGTTATCAAATCACCATGATTAACCGGGTCCAGTTCGCTGGAACGCTGGGCAAGCATGGACTGGGTGATAACCAGCTCGCCGACGAGGTTAATTAATTGATCAACCTTTTCTACCGCTACACGGATGCTGGTGGATTCATTGCTGCGCGTCGTTTTTTCCCGCTCCACGCGGCCGGTTGGCGCTTGTTCGGCTGCCAGTTTAAGCACTGGTGGGGTGGATATTTTTGGCGAGACTTCTACTGTTTCAAAGGTAATCTGATCGGCTTCAATCACAAAACAGAGTACCGCTGTGATGTCATCTTCGGCGATGTCGCCCGGTAATATTGCCGAGAGCGAATCCGCCCCTTTCACCACGTCAGTTAACGTTGTCAGATGTCCCAGTTCTTCTTCCAGCAGGTCGACTTCCCCGGCCTTCAGGCGCGAAAGGATAATTCGTCGCGGCGACTGACTGCGACTCTGCTCATCTTGCGGTTCACTTTTGGCAACCACACTTAATCGGGTCACTGCGGATGGCGTTTCGCCTTTCGCTTCTAATGCCAGTTGACGCAAGGCCTGGCAGATATAATCGAAGCTGGCGGCATCCGGCTCTTGCGACTGTTTATAAGCGTCGAGCTGTTCTTGCATGATGTCCTTCGTTTCCAAAAACAGATTGATAATGTCGGTGTTGAGTTGCATCTCACCTCGTCTGGCTTCATCGAGCAGGTTTTCCATCAGATGCGTGGTTTCCTGCAAAACGCTGAAGCCAAAAGTTCCTGCCCCTCCTTTGATCGAGTGGGCAGCCCGAAAGATGGCATTCAATTGTTCGGCATCTGGCGCTTCCGGCTGCAAAACCAGCAAATGCTGCTCCATGTCAGCCAACAGTTCGTCCGCTTCATCAAAAAATGTCTGATAAAAATCGCTTATATCCATGCTCACGCTGTCACCTCGGTTCGGCTGATGGCATTGTGGGAACACTGACCTGTGGTGCAACCTCAGGTTTTTCCAGGGCGCTTACTGGCTCATTCTGGCTTTCGGCGTTTTCATGCAAAATGGCCTGTTCGGCTTGTTTGTTCAGTACCAGCAGGCTGATGCGACGGTTGACGGCATCATCAGGTCCGCGATCGCTTAAGCGCATCGTTGCCGCCATGCCGACGACACGTAACACTTTGCCGCTATCCAACCCTCCGACCATCAGTTCGCGGCGGGATGCATTGGCCCGATCGGCAGAAAGCTCCCAGTTGCTATATCCTTTCTCACCGCTGGCGTAGGGGAAATCATCGGTATGACCTGAAAGGCTAATACGGTTGGGAATACCGTTCAGTACAGGCGCAATGGCGCGCAGAATGTCGCGCATATAGGGTTCGACATCGGCACTGCCGGTTCTAAACATCGGGCGATTCTGGCTATCGATGATCTGAATACGTAGACCTTCCTGGACCAGATCGATTTTGAGATGGGGACGTAACGCCCGCAGTTTCGGATCGGACTCTATCAACTGGTCGAGATCACCCCGCAATTTCCGCAATCGACTTTGCTCCATGCGTTTTTTCAGCTCTTCGATGTTCGGCTGCTTATTCACTTCCCCCTGGCTTTGGGTGTAATCATCACCACCGCCGGGAATTGGGCTTTCACTATTAGAAATGCGATCGCCGCCCGTAACCGCAGTCGCCAGTGGAGTCCGGAAGTACTCCGCAATCTGAATCAGCTCTTTTGGGCTGGAGATGGAGATCAGCCACATCACCAGAAAAAAGGCCATCATCGCAGTCATAAAGTCGGCATAAGCAATCTTCCACGATCCATGTGCTGCCCCGTGGCTTTTGGCTTTGCGTCGTTTGACGACAATAATCGGATGCGCTTGATTCTTCATGCTTCCTCGGTTGTCGTCTGTTGTTGCGGATTTTTCACCGCACGCACATGCTCTTCCAGTTCAATAAACGACGGACGTTCGCTGGAATAGAGCGTTTTGCGACCAAACTCAACGGCGATAGGCGGTGCGTAACCGTTCAGATTAGAAAGCAGAGTGACTTTGACGCACTGCATCATTTTGCTGGTTTCGGCGCTTTTCTGACGTAAAACAGTCGCTAATGGGGAAATAAATCCGTAAGCCAATAAAATGCCGAGGAAAGTCCCCACCATCGCATGTGCGATAAGCGCACCCAGCTCGGCGGCAGGACGATCGGCTGAACCTAACGCGTGAACGACCCCCATTACAGCCGCAACAATACCAAACGCCGGAAGTGAGTCCCCGACCAGCGCCAGACTGTTCGCCGGGGCTTCTGCCTCGCTTTCGTGCGTCTCAATCTCTTCATCCATCAGGGCTTCGATTTCGAAGGTGTTCATGTGACCGCTGATAATCAGGCGCAGATAATCGACGATAAAATCAAGCATGACGCTATCCGCGAGGATGCGTGGGTAGCTGGCGAAGATCTCGCTCTCACGGGGATTTTCAATATCACGTTCCAGCGAAAACATCCCCATCTGCCGCGATTTCGCCATCAACCGATAAAGCAGAGCCAGCAGATCCATATACATTGCTTTGGTGTATTTGGAGCGACGAAACAGCAACGGCAGCGCCTTCAGCGTGCCTTTAATCGCTTTGCCATTATTGCCGACGATAAACGACCCAATCCCTGCACCGGCAATAATCACCAGTTCAGCGGGTTGATAGAGTGCTCCAAGGCTTCCACCGGTCATCAAATAACCGCCGAAAACTGTACCGAGAACAACCAGGTAACCTAATAAGATAAGCACGACATCATCCTTCCACTGTTGACCATGACAGGATGTTCAGTCGTCAGGCGTTAACGCGCGATTGGGGCAAAAAAAAGCAGCGGTACGTCGTTACCGCTGCTGGAATGTTGCGCCTCACCGTATCAGTTAAACAGCCTGTACTCTCTGTTCATCCAGCAGTTGTGGGATAATATCGGCAGGATTCTGGGAAAGTTTACGTCTTTTTACTGCCCGGGATGGCGGTTGACATAAGCTGCAGGCAAAGCTGCCAACAGGCTGGTGAGCGTGGGTAATAAAATTGCCGCCGCAGCAGTTGCAGCTGGAAAGTTGCAGTAATCCACTTTCAACAAACCGCACCAATGTCCAGGCACGGGTTAATGCCAGCAGTGGTCCTTCTTCTGCTTGTGGGCACTGTTCAAGGTATAAACGGTAGGCTTTGATCACCGCATCGACGCCATTACACAAACCGGTTTTCAGTAAAAACAGCCATGCATTACAGAACATCGAAGCATGAACGTTTTGTTCCCAGGTCATAAACCAGTCGGTTGAGAATGGCAGCATGCCTTTCGGCGGTGGGCTTCCGCGCAGTTCTTTATAAAGTTTTATCAGGCGTCCGCGACTTAAATGTGTTTCGCTTTCCAGCATCTGCAAACGAGCGCCCAGGGTGATCAATTCCATTGCCAGCTGAATATCCCGCGCTTCCTGAACAATGCTTTTTTCACTCATGATCAGGCCCTTTTCTTGCGCAGCGCTTCTTCAGGCTGATTAACATCATTCAGCAAGCGTGTTGAGAGCATGATGCCGGTATGAATTTGCTGGAGATCGTCAACGCGGGAATCTTGCGTCAACTGAGTAATCGTCTGGTGGCTGTCAAAACGGAAGTGACAAACCAGTTGATTGGTTTCTGCCAGCTTAACCATTTGCGGAAGAGTCAGTGCCGCTAACGTTGTCGCCATTTCTTCATTTATGCCGAGACGAAACATAGCGGACGCTTTGTCCTGAACAATCAAACGCTGTGCAAGTAGTAAATATGACAAGTTGATGTCATAAATGTGTTTCAGCAACTCGGAGGTATGCATTATTCCCACCCAGAATAACCAACTTTATTTTTATGCGGTTTCACCGCACCCCGTGATGTCGCCGGGAAGCCCCGGTAAAAAATAATTAGCATTAGAATAGTTGCGATAAGCTGCAATAAGCAGAACCACCTTTTTGGTTTAATATGTCCTTACAAATAGAAATGGGTCTTTACACTTATCTAAGATTTTTCCTAAATCGACGCAACTGTACTCGTCACTACACGCACATACAACGGAGGGGGGCTGCGATTTTCAATAATGCGTGATGCAGATCACACAAGACACTCAATTACTTAACATAAATGTATAAGTCATACTTTTGTTTTGGGTGTATTTCAATCTGTTAAAAAGTTTTTCGCTACGCTAGCAAGCAAAAATGAAACAGGAATAATCGAAATGGGATGTTGCGCACAGTCAAAATAACTCACCGTAAATAATCATCTGCTATAAATAATCACTTTCATGCAATACCAGATAAGCTATTTTTATACAGACACTTACCGCACAACAAACTAATTAAATACAAAGAAAGGCAACAATCAACTTAATGTTAATGAAATGTTTTACATATATTAACCACTTGTTTAATGCGGAGAATCAGTACACTATTTTCTTATAATTACATTTGAAATTATATGATCACCGGGAGTGATTGATTAATTGTCTTTACTAATAATCAGACTAATATTTACCAGTTTGACCGAGTTGGGATTGCGTCGTTTCTCCATTAGGAGTAAAGCTTTAATGTCACCTGAAGTTCACAGAATAAGGAACAGGTTATGAGCTATAGCAATATTCTTGTCGCTGTTGCGGTTACACCGGAAAGTCAGCAACTGCTGGCAAAAGCGGTATCTATCGCCAGGCCAGTAAAGGGACACATCAGTTTAATTACTCTCGCTTCCGACCCGGAAATGTACAATCAATTAGCTGCGCCGATGCTTGAAGATTTACGCAGCGTGATGCAGGAAGAAACGCAAAGCTTTCTTGATAAGTTAATTCAGGATGCGGGGTATCCCGTTGACAAGACGTTTATTGCCTACGGTGAGTTAAGCGAACATATTCTGGAAGTATGTCACAAGCATCATTTCGATTTGGTGATTTGCGGTAATCACAATCACAGTTTCTTTTCGCGAGCATCCTGCTCGGCGAAAAGAGTTATTGCCTCAAGTGAGGTCGATGTGCTGTTAGTTCCACTTACGGGAGATTAACCGCTCCTACGCAAGCTTTGGAAAGGTAGCAACTTTATCGCGCTGCTGGCTTTCCGCGCTTCGCGGAACTATCTGCTTTAGGTCGCTAATGAAGCACTCCTGCCAGTGGTTAATATCGTTTTTCACGATAACGTCCAGCATTTCTGCATGACGGGAAATACGTTCCGCCAGCGACATAGTCAATGCACGATCCAGCGCAGCTGCAACTTCGTCACGATCGTAGGGGTTAACAATTAACGCCGACGTTAACTCGTTTGCCGCTCCCGCAAATTGCGAAAGAACAAGAACGCCCGGATTGGCTGGGTCCTGAGCAGCAACATACTCTTTTGCTACCAGGTTCATCCCGTCACGCAGTGGCGTCACTAAGCCCACGTCAGAGTAGCGGAATATTTTCATCAGTAATTTACGGTCAAAATGCTGATTCAAATAATAAAGCGGCGTCCAGCCTAATTGCCCGTATTTACCATTAATTCGTCCAGCTTCATTTTCGAGCTGATGACGAATATCCTGATAGGCTTGCACATCACCACGCGACGTTGGTGCAATCTGGGTATAACGAATTTTACCATGATGCTGCGGATATTTTTCCAGCAACGCTTCATAGGCGAGAAAACGCTCTGGCAAACCTTTGGAATAATCCAGCCGTTCGACAGAAAAGATATTTTGTACGTTTTTCAGTTCCGCTTTAAGTTGCGCCAGTTTTGGCGGCAGTGGCCCGGCAGCCTGTTTGGCTATTTCTTTCGGTTCAATGCCGATCGGGTAGACTTCTGTTCGAAATGCTTTGCCCCAGGCTGTATGGCTTTTTGCGCTACGTGTCGTGACGCGGGTCAGGTTAGAAAGACAATCCAGGAACGCCAGACGATCGTTTTCTGTCTGGAAACCCAGCAAATCATAATCACAAAGCTGTTCAAGCAAGGTGTCATATGTCGGCAGCGCGTTGAAGATTTCCGGTGTCGGGAAAGGAATATGCAGAAAGAAACCAATGCGATTATTCACTCCCCGTTTGCGTAATTCATGCGCAAATGGCAACAGGTGATAATCGTGGATCCAGATAATGTCATCGTCTTGCAACAGCGGCAGTAATTTATCTGCCAGCAACGCATTTACGCGTAGATAGCCGTCCCAGGCAGGACGCTGAAATTGCACCAGATCGAGCCGATAATGAAAAGCGGGCCAGAGAACGGCATTGGAGAATTGGTTGTAGTATTCGTCAAGGTCCTGTTCGCTGAGGTTAAAAGAGGCCCACGTAATGTTACCTTTTTTCACCTTTTTTAGCGGCTGATCCTCATTCCCTGTTTCACCACTCCAGCCAAACCACAGTCCGCCTGCGGCTTTCAGTGCCCCCAGTATGCCAACGGCAAGGCCACCGGCACTGGCGGCGTGCTCGTCTGGTGGTGCAATCCGGTTAGATACTACGACTAAACGACTCATAGTCATCACTCCTGTTATTTTCTCTTTTTTGTTGTAATGCGGTGGTTATCATTTCAAGCCAGCTCCAGACATCCGGCACACCCGCCAGTCGCCATGATGCCTGAGTTGCACCTGTGCCAATTTTTACTGACATTCCGCCCAGTCGGTTAACGACTGCGAAGCCAGATTCATCGGTTAAATCATCGCCCAGAAATACGGGCGTTCGCCCGATAAAGGGAGCTTCCTGCATAAAAGCTGCAATTGCCTCACCTTTACTGGTACCTCTCGGTTTGATCTCGACAACACACTTTCCCTGCTGTAACGCCATTTGTGGCCAGATCTGAGTAATACGTTGCGCTAATGTCATTAATGCGTCTTCATGCTGCGGAGCCTGACGATAATGCAGCGCAAAAGCCATCCCTTTCGCCTCCAGCTCCGCGCCGGGATACTGAGCGATGACTGTATGCAGTTGCACGCTAATATCACGCGCAATCGCATCCGGCAGATGAACGATATGTGTTTTACCATTGATGTCACGGCGCTCCGCCCCATGCACGCCCGCTAACGGGAAGCGATAAGGTTTTGCCAGTGCGTCAAGCTCCACCATTGAGCGCCCTGATATCAATGCCAATGCACCATCACTTGCGATTGCCAGTAGCTGTAGTCCTTGCAGAATATTGTCAGGCACGACGACCTGATCGGGATGCGGTTTGATTTCCGCCAGCGTTCCATCAAGATCAAAAAACCAGGCATATTTCGCGGATAGTTCAGGGGTTTCGGTTAACGGTTCTGTCACCCGGTTCTCCTCCTTCTCTTTTCTTATTGTGTTGCGCAGAACGCGCTTTACAGACATGTAAGTATAGACAGTGTGACGGGGGTCGCCATTTGCAACGAAGAACAGCCAACCGTTATGGCGGTTGGCTATGGTGGGAAAAAACGCTAAATTGTTGCAGAAAAAAGCATCAGACAGTGCGTTTCGCTTTTTGCTTGTAACGGTCGAAGATCACCGCTGCCAGCAGGATTAAGCCGCGAACCACGTACTGCGCGAAAGGAGAAATATTAAGCAGGTTCATGGCGTTTTCCACGGTGCCTAAAATTAAGATACCCGCCACCACATATGAGATTTTTCCGATGCCACCTTTCAGAGAAACGCCACCTAAAACGCAGGCGGAGATAACAATCAGCTCATAACCAATCGACGTCATTGGCTGCCCACTGGTCATACGTGAAGCCAGAATAATTCCGGCTATCGCTGATACCAGGCCTGAGAGAACAAAGATAATAATTTTGGTGCGAACAACCGGTACACCCGCCAGACGCGCGGCCTCTTCGTTCCCGCCAATCGCCAGGGTGTTACGACCAAAGGTGGTTTTATTCAGCAGCAAACCAAAGATAATCAGACACGCGACGGTGAGCCAGATTGGCGCAGGCAGACCGAACCAGTTGGCGTAACCAAGGGCAAAGAAGCTTTCATCTTCGATACCGACCGCTTTACCGTCTGAAATGATGTACGCCAGACCTCGAACAATCTGCATCGTTGCCAATGTCGTGATCAGAGCATTTATTTTCAGTTTGGCGATAACAAAGCCATTGACCAGGCCACAGAGAACGCCCAGCAACAACCCCGCTGCCACGCCAATCCACAGGCTTTCAGTCAGGTTAATAACCACCGCCGTGGTGACACCCGCACAGGCAATTACGGAGGCGACAGAAAGGTCAAAGTCACCGGAAGCGAGGCAGAACAACATGCCACAAGCCACCATCCCCGACATGGAAATTGCCAGGCCCAACCCTTTCATATTAATGAAGGTGGCAAAATTTGGGACAAAAATGGCACAGGCGATAAAGAGCACCGCAAACACCACCAGCATGCCGTACTGATCCCAGATACGCCCGAAGCTGAATGACGACTTAGGTGCGCCAGACCCCGATGTAGAAACAGAAGACATCATACTCTCCTTACTCAGGCAACAGCCTGGCTGACTTTAGGCATCGCAAGGCTCAGTGCCTGACGCTCATCTGCCTGCTCGTGTAACAATTCACCGGCGATTTCACCTTCCCGCATCACCACAATCCGGTCGGCAACGCCGAGGACTTCAGGTAAGTCGCTGGAGGCAAACAGCACCGCCACGCCCTGCGCCGCCAGCGCATAAATTACGTTATATATTTCGTGCTTAGCGCCAACATCAATGCCGCGCGTAGGTTCATCCAGCAAAATGACCTTCATCTCTTCCGATAACCAGCGGCCCAGAATGGCTTTTTGCTGATTTCCGCCTGAGAGATTCATGATCAGTTGCTCCGCGCCCGGCGTTTTGATGTTGAGCGAACGAATGTGGTGATCGGCATTGTTTTCTTCCCAACCGTTGTTGATTACACAACCGCCGAGCACATGTTTACGTCTGGCACTGATGTTGATATTGTCGCGAACGGAGTGCACGGGAATAATGCCTTCCGCTTTGCGATCTTCCGGGCAGAGCATCATGCCTGCGGCAATGGCGTGGCTCGGTTTACGAATATCGATCGGCTGTTGGTCGATATAAACCTGACCGGCGGTGATTTGCGTCCCGCCAAACATGCC
The DNA here is from genome assembly GCF_019375075.1 of Escherichia sp. XD33. Lineage (NCBI taxonomy): Bacteria > Pseudomonadati > Pseudomonadota > Gammaproteobacteria > Enterobacterales > Enterobacteriaceae > Escherichia > Escherichia sp. XD33. The sequence goes on along the minus strand of NZ_JAENDM010000013.1, from coordinate 4,493 downwards.
TTTCATTAATTCGCTACGCCCCGCCCCTACCAGACCAAACAGCCCAACAATTTCACCACTGCGAACCGCCAGACTTATTGGCGTACGCACGCCTGGTGCTTTCACAGCATCAAGACGTAGGCGCTCCTCGCCATAACTACGCGGTTGCCAGCCGTAGATATCGCCAATGTCGCGCCCGACCATCGCCTGCACCAGCGCGTCGTGGTCAACCTGCTGCATATCGGTAAAGGTTTTGACATAACGTCCATCTTTAAAGACAGTAATGGCATCGCTGAGGGCAAATATTTCTTCCATACGGTGAGAAACGTATAAGATTACCCGCCCCTCTTTTCGCAGTTCACGAATAACGCGGAAAAGATTGTCGATTTCACGGGCAGAGAGGGAGCTGGTTGGCTCATCAAAGGCGATAATTTTGGCGTTACGCGCCAGCGCTTTGGCGATTTCAACCATCTGCCACTGACCAATGGAGAGATATTTCAGCGGCGTGTCCGGGTCAATATCCATACCAAGATGTTTAAGTTGTAAACCCGCCTCATAATTCAGCAATGAGCGATTCACAATGCCGCCTTTATGCGGCAGCTGGCCGAGATAGATGTTTTCCGCGACGGTCATTTCCGGCACGAGATGCAGTTCCTGGTAAATAATCGCCACGCCCGCGTTAAGTGCTGCGGTCGTGTCGGAAAAGGACATTTCCTGCCCATTAATCACTACAGAACCCGTGGTTGGCGCATAGTTGCCGCTGAGGATTTTTAAGAGAGTTGATTTTCCTGCGCCATTTTCACCCATCAACGCATGAACCTGACCGGCATAGCAGTCAAAACTAATATCCGTCAGCGCCTTAACGCCGGGAAACGTTTTACCGATGCCGCGAAATGAGAGATACGGGGTAGACTGTTGCATAACGTCTCCGTGAATCACTGGTCGTTCACACCCCCTCTGCATCATGCAGAGGGGAATTTTTCCGGCAAATTACTTACCGCCTAAACCTTTTTTCTCCAGTTCTTCTTTAAAGTTGTCACGCGTGATCAGTACCACGTCGGTAACTTCGGTAAATTTTGGCGGTTCAACGTCTTTTGCTACCCAGTTGTAAAGCATTTCGCTGGATTTATAGCCATGTACGTCCGGGCTTGGCAGCAGGGAACCGTAGAAGCCGGTTGCCTGTGCTTTAGACAGTTCGCTCACCGCATCCACACCGTTAATGCCAATGCCGATGATATCGGCCGCTTTAAAGCCCTGACCTTCCGTCGCGCGTACGCCGCCCAGCACGGTGCTGTCGTTCATACCGACGATCAGCCAATGTTTAACTTCCGGATGTTGAACCAGCATTGAGTTGGCAGCGTCAAATGCCCCCGGGATGTCGTTAGATTTGGTAGGTACCTGATAAATTTGTTTTTCCGGGAATCCGGCCGCTTTCAGCGCATCCATAGATCCCGTAGTACGGCGGCGGGCGGTATCCAGTTCGTTGGCGGTAATCGTCATCACCGCGCTTTCTTTGACATCCCAGCCACGTTTCTGCATCTCTTTATACAGTTCCTGGCCCTGACGTTCGCCAATTTTAGTCGCCGCCATCATCACCAGCGGAACGGTATCCATTGGCTTACCTTTGGCGTTAACAAACTGGTCATCCACGGCAATGACTTTCATATCGTAGCCACGCGCTTTCGCGACGATGGCAGAGCCGAGTTTGGGGTCCGGAGTACAAATAACGAAACCTTTTGCGCCACTGGCAGCCAGGCTGTCGATCGCGTTCAATGTTTTTTCGCCATCCGGCACGGCAATCTTAATAACCTCAAACCCTAAATCCTTCCCGGCTTTATCGGCAAACTTCCATTCGGTCTGGAACCACGGCTCTTCCGGTTGCTTCACCAGAAAACCGAGCTTCAGGTTCTCCGCCATAGCGGATTGTGACATAACGGCTGCCAGACCAATGGCTGCCAGGGCTTTAGTAAATTTGTGCATGGTTCTCTCCAGCTTTAGTGTCGTTTTGTGTAGGGCAAAAACGAATGACATTCGTTAAATTAATCGGAAAACAAAGCATTACCTTTTAACTAAAAGATAAGTGACTGTGTTGACATAGTTTTAGCGAGAAATTAATTCTCCATAGGAGAGCAATATCACATCGCAGAATTACAGTGAGAACGTGCATAAATTTAGCGGGAAAAGACATAAGGGAAAGCCAATTTGTCAGACAAATTGTCGAATGCACAGCAGATTAATCCATAAGATTAGCCTGGAAATCCTTGTTGTCTTTGGTACCCATGCGGGATGTCTTCTTTTTAACCAGTCAATAGGCCGCATTACCTGGCGTTGAGTTTTTGAAATGGTGTAATAACCGCAACTCAAAGATGTGGAAAATGCACGTCATTCATTTCGTCATTAATTATCACTGTGCTCATTAATTAACAGAACACGTATAATGAGAGCCATCTCGCAAAAATGAAAAAACGTTTTATAAAATCATCACTTCATCATGAATTCAAATTCATTGATTAATATCAACAAGATACAAAAAGCACTATCATTAAAATTCATTGCAGTTACATTGATTTCATCAATGAAATGTAAAAATATATAAACTTGATGATTTAAGCATTTTCTTATACCCGTTCAGACGTTATTCTTATTTCAGATCATCGTCAGAATTGACTCCACGATCACATTTCGGACCGGCAGAAAGGAATTATTCTGCAAACAGTAATTATGGTGTTTTGATTTATCTTGCACCTCTCCACTTCTGGATATAAGGATATTAGGTATGGCAACCGCTGGAATGCTTCTCAAACTCAACTCTCAAATGAACCGCGAGTTTTACGCATCCAATCTCTACCTTCACCTGAGTAACTGGTGTTCTGAACAGAGTCTGAACGGCACCGCCACTTTCCTTCGCGCCCAGGCACAGAGTAATGTGACCCAAATGATGCGCATGTTTAACTTTATGAAGAGTGTCGGCGCTACCCCCATCGTTAAAGCCATTGATGTTCCCGGTGAAAAACTGAACTCTCTGGAAGAACTGTTCCAAAAAACGATGGAAGAATACGAGCAACGTTCTAGTACGTTGGCACAGTTAGCCGATGAAGCGAAAGAACTGAATGATGATTCAACCGTCAATTTCCTGCGCGATCTGGAAAAAGAACAGCAGCATGATGGTCTGTTGCTGCAAACCATTCTTGATGAAGTGCGCAGTGCGAAACTTGCGGGTATGTGCCCTGTGCAGACCGACCAACATGTTCTGAATGTCGTGTCACACCAGCTGCATTGATCATCATCGGCGCTAATGCATTGCGCCGATGAAGGTTTTGAGAAACCGCTGCCTCATCTGTTTGAAGCAGCGGTTTTTTTAATGGGATTCACCCTGTGGGGTAAACTTGAGTTCAATAAGCGCGATGGCTTTTTGGATTGCCCGCATGGTGACCGGGTCTGCGGCGGCGGGATGGTTAGTAAAGTCGATATTCTTCAGCTGACTGGACATTTTTTCACGAACTTCAACGGGCGCGATTACATCGAGAACATCCAGAATTTGTTTGATAACCAACTGGCAAGCAACCACATCAGAAACCAATTCCTGATCGGCATTCAGCGGCTGGGACATCGTAAACTCCTGATAGCATTTTGAAAGCCGTTATAGTAGCGACTTCACATCTTCAGCGATAGTCACATCCACCGTCATCAGGACACAAAAAAACCTGCCGGAGCAGGTTTTTTGTTATCGGAACATATTGCCTGGCGGTACGTCTTTGAACGTCTTGCAATAGTTATTGAACATACTTTTCAGGATTTTGCGCAGTTTCATCGCGGCACTCCGACCATTTGTTATACAGGTGTTATTGTCTTTGCGCTTATAATATGACAACCATCACAAAAATCAATCTTTATGTGATACAAATCACATAAATACCCCTTTAATGTTATAAAAATGATAATCAAAAAACAGCCCCCCTATTTCTGACACCTACAGATGGCAAGAAATAGCGCCTGCCAGGCGTCTTTTCCGGCCATTGTCGCAGCACTGTAACGCGTAAAATAGTGCTTTCTCTTACTCTTCTGGCTGGACCATGAGACTTCTGATTCTGACTCTTTCATTAATAACGCTGGCGGGGTGTACGGTTACTCGCCAAGCCCATGTGAGCGAAGTTGACGCGGCAACAGGTATTGTACGGTTAGTTTATGACCAGGCTTTTTTGCAGCATGCCCATACCGATCGTTATGTCAGTCGCGGGATCGCCGATCGCGCATGCCAGCAGGAAGGCTATACCGGTAATGACTCCAACTTATTGATAGTGTTTTATGTTCAGATAATGCCCGATGACTTTGTCATGCAGCTCCACCGATTTTGAGAACGACAGTGACTTCCGTCCCAGCCTTGCCAGATGTTGTCTCAGATTCAGGTTATGCCGCTCAATTCGCTGAGTGTAACGCTTGCTGATTACGTGCAGCTTTCCCTTCAGGCGGGATTCATACAGCGGCCAGCCATCCGTCATCCATACCACGACCTC